>JAFEDM010000162.1 GCA_018241625.1 Pseudomonadota bacterium
ACATCGAGATCGGCGCCCGACCGGGCCCGACGCCGACCCGCGAGCGTTTCCGCAGCGCCGCCGCCGCCGCGCTCTGCGCCATGCGCGCCCGCCGTCGTCACGGCGCGCGGCTGAAGAGCTCGGGGCGGCTGTTCAACGAATGGCTGGACAAGTCGGCCGCCGACCTCGCCCTGCTCACCACCCTGATGGAGACCGGGCCCTACCCCTATGCGGGCATCCCCTGGTTCTCGACCGCCTTCGGGCGCGACGCGATCATCACCGCCTGGCAGATCCTGTGGTTCGAGCCGTCGCTGGCGCGGGGGGTTTTGACCTACCTGGCCGCCCACCAGGCCGAGGAGGTCTCGACGTTCCGGGACAGCCAGCCGGGCAAGATCATGCACGAGACCCGCCGCGGCGAGATGGCGTCCCTCGGCGAGGTGCCCTTCGGCCGCTACTACGGCGGGGTCGACACCACGCCGCTGTTCGTCGCCCTGGCCGGCGCCTATGCCGACCGCACCGGCGATCTGGCGCTGATCGACCGGCTGTGGCCGGCGCTGGAGCGGGCGACCGCCTGGATCGAGGTCTATGGCGATTCCAACGGCGACGGCCTGATCGACTACCAGCGCGGCGCCGAAAGCGGCCTGGCCAACCAAGGCTGGAAGGACAGCCAGGATTCCATCTTCCACGCCGACGGCCATTTCCCGAAGGGGCCGATCGCCCTGGTCGAGGTGCAGGGCTACGCCTTCGCCGCCTACCACGCCATGGCGCGGCTGTCGGAGCTGCGCGGCGAGCCCGAGCGGGCCGACGGCTACCGCGAACGCGCCGAGGCCATCCGCGTCGACGTGGAACGCATCTTCTGGATGGAAGACCAGCAGTTCTACGGCGTGGCCATGGACGGCGACGGCCAGCTGTGCCGGGTGCGGACATCCAATCCCGGGCACCTGTTGATGGTGGGCCTGCCGTCTCCGGAGCGAGGCCGCCAGGTGGTCCGGCGGCTGTTGTCGGGCGAGTTGTTCTCGGGCTGGGGCGTGCGCACCCTGGCCACCGGCATGCCGCGCTTCAACCCGATGTCCTATCACAATGGCTCGGTCTGGCCGCACGACACGGCGATCTGTGCGCTGGGCATGTCGCGCTATGGCGAGCGCGAGGGCGTGGTGCGCCTGACGGCCGCCCTGTTCGAATGCGCGGCCGCCTCGGAGCTGCGCCTGCCGGAACTCTTCTGCGGCTTTCCCCGCATGCCGGGCGAGCCGCCGGTGGGCTATCCGGTGGCCTGCATGCCGCAGGCCTGGGCCGCCGGCGCCTGCTTCATGGCGCTGCAGGCCTGCCTCGGCATTCAGGTGGATGGGGCGCGCGGCGAGATCAGCATCGTCGATCCACGCCTGCCGATCGGCATCGACCAGCTGAGCGTCACCGGCCTGCGCGTCGGCGACGAGAAGGTGGACCTCAGCTTCCAGCGTGTCGGCGGCCACGTGGCGGTGACGACCCGCGGGCGGGCGCGGGCGCCGATCCGGCTGTTCGGCGCGAACTAGCGCCGACCTAGCGGGTTGGCGCGTGGGCGAGGCGCAGGATGTTGGCGCTGCCCGGCCGGCCCATGGGCAGGCCCGCGAGCATCAGGACGCGCTGGCCGGGCCGCGCCAGGCCGGTGGCGACCGCCTGATCCACCGCGACCTTGGTCAGCTCTTCCGGATCCGAGGGTTCGGCCACGACCCGCGGCTCGACGCCCCAGATCAGCGCCATGCGCCGGGCGGTGTCAGGGTTCGGCGTCAGCGCCAGGGTGGCCTGCAACGGCCGCTCGCGCGCCAACCTCTGCGCCGTCTTGCCGGTGGTCGTGAACGCCACGAGGCAGGCGGTGGACGCGGCCTCGGCGGCGCGGCGCGCGGCGGCCACCAGGGCGTCGGCGTCGGCGTCCTCGACCGGGTACTCGGCGCGCATCAGCTCAGGCCAGCGCGGGTCGTGCTCCACCCGGGTGATGATGCGGTCCATGATCGAGACCGCTTCCAGCGGATAGGCGCCGACCGCGCTTTCGGCCGACAGCATGACCGCGTCCGCGCCTTCGTAGACCGCGCCGGCGACGTCCGACGCCTCGGCGCGGGTGGGCGTCGGCGAATGGGTCATGGACTCCAGCATCTGGGTGGCCACGATCACCGGCAGGCCCCGCAGGCGCGCGGCGCGCACCAGCTGCTTCTGGACCACCGGCACCTCTTCCGGGGCCAGCTCCACGCCCAGGTCGCCGCGTGCCACCATCACCGCCTGGCAAAGGTCGAGGATCTCATCCAGCGCTTCTAGGGCCGAGGGCTTCTCGATCTTGGCGAGGACGTTGGCGCGACCCTGAACCAGGCTGCGAAGCTCGGCCATGTCGGCGGCGCGCTGCACAAAGCTGAGCGCCACCCAGTCGACGCCTTCCTTGAGCGCGAAATTGAGGTCGGCGCGGTCCTTGTCGGTGAGGGCCGGGATCGGGATCGAAAGGGCCGGCAGGTTCAGCCCCTTGTGGTCGGAGAGCGCCTCGCCCGCCTCGACCTCGGTGTCGGCGAAGTCCGGGCCGTGGTCGCGCACCCGCAGGCGCACCTTGCCGTCGTCCAGCAGGACGACCGCGCCCTGGCGCAGGGCGGCGAACACCTCGGGATGTGGCACGCCGATGCGGGTCTGGTCGCCCGGCGTGGACTTCAGATCCAGGCGCAGATGCTGGCCGGGCTTGATGGCGATGGCCCCGTTCTCGAACTCGCCCAGCCGCAGCTTCGGCCCCTGGAGGTCGGCCAGCACCGCCAGCGGCCGGCCGATCGCCGCCTCCGCCTCGCGCACAGCGGCGATGGTCCTGGCGTGATCGGCGTAGGCGCCGTGGCTGAAGTTGACGCGGAAGACGTCGGCGCCGGCCAGCGCCAGTTCGGCGACCCGGTCGCGGCTGGCGGGGCCCAAGGTGGCGACGATGCGGGCTCGGCGGGCGCGGATCATGCCGGGAGGCTTAAAGCTCCGGAGCCAAGCGGATCAAGGCGCGTTACCAGCCAAGCTGGGTGAATTCGCAACACGCGGGGGATCGCCGTTGACGCCGAACCTTGAGCTATTCCCGATCGGCAACTGCGCGGCCAGCGCGCTGATCGACGAGCACGGCCGCTATGTCTGGGCCTGCGCGCCCCGGGTGGACGGCGATCCGTTCTTCTCGGCCCTGCTGCGCGGCGGCGACGGCGCCGGCGACGGTCCGGACCATGGCGGGTACGGCCTGTGGTCGGTGGAGGTGGAGAACCAGGCGACGGTCTCCCAGGCCTACCGGCGCAACACCCCGATCCTGGAGACCGTCATCACCGACCAGTCGGGCGCCAAGGTCGAGATCATCGACTATTGCCCGCGCTACCGGCAGTTCGGCCGGCTCTACCGGCCGCTGGCCTTCGTACGCCTGGTGCGGCCGCTGGAGGGAACGGCCAGGGTCCGGATCCGCCTGCGTCCCACGGTCGACTACGGCGCGGCCCCCGCCGCCGTCACCGTGGGCTCGAACCACATCCGCTATGTGGGTGGCGAGACGACGCTGCGGCTCACCACCGACGGGCCGGTGAGCCACGTGGCCGAGGAGCGCATCTTCCGGCTGGAAGAGCCGGTGGCCTTCTTCCTGGGCCCTGACGAGCCCTTCGCCGACGACGTCACCACCACCACCCTGCGCATGCTGCGCGAGACCACCGACTACTGGCGGCGCTGGGTGCGCACCCTCTATGTGCCGCTGGAGTGGCAGGCGGCGGTGATCCGCGCGGCGATCACGCTGAAGCTCTGCACGCACGAGGACACCGGCGCCATCGTGGCCGCCCTGACCACCTCGATCCCCGAGCACCCGGTCGAACCAGGCGAGGTCGCCCGCAACTGGGACTACCGGTACTGCTGGCTGCGCGACGCCTACTATGTGGTCCAGGCCCTGAACCGGCTGGGCGCGGCGGACATCCTGGAGAACTACCTGGTCTACCTGCGCAACCTGGTGGACCAGATCGGGCCGGAAGGCCGGGTGCAGCCGGTCTACGGCGTCGGGCGCGAGCCGGTGCTGACCGAGCGCGTGGCGCCCGATCTGGCCGGCTATCGCGGCATGGGCCCGGTGCGGGTCGGCAACCAGGCGCACGAGCACATGCAATACGACGTCTTCGGCCAGATCGTGCTGTCGACCGTCCAGGCCTTCTTCGACGAGCGGCTGATGCGGCCGGCCAGCGTCGAGGACTTCAAGGCGCTGGAATGGGTCGGCGACCGGGCCTTCGAGCTGCACGACCAGCCGGACGCCAGCCTGTGGGAGTTCCGCGGCCACGAGGCGGTGCACACCTATTCCTCGGTGATGTGCTGGGCGGCCTGCGACCGGCTGGGCAACGCGGCCCAGCGACTGGGCCTGTACGACCGCGCCGAGTTCTGGAACGCACGCGCCGCGCGGATCCGCGAGACCATCGACCGCCAGGCCTGGAACCCGGAGCTCGGCCGCTACGCCTCTACCTTCGGCGGCGACCAGCTGGACGCCAGCCTGCTGCAGATGGTCGAGGTGCGTTACATCCCTGCCGACGACCCGCGCATGCTGGCCACCATCGAGGCGGTGCAGAAGGGCCTTCGGCGCGGCAAGTTCATGTTGCGCTACGCCCTGCCGGACGACTTCGGCGAGCCCAAGACGGCGTTCAACTTCTGCACCTTCTGGCTGATCGAGGCCCTGCACCTGTCCGGCCGCACCGCCGAGGCGCGGGACATGTTCGAGGAGATGCTGAACCGGCGCACCCGGGCCGGCCTGCTGTCCGAGGACATATCCTTCGACGGCAAGGAGCTGTGGGGGAACTACCCGCAGACCTACTCCCTGGTCGGGCTGATCAACTGCGCCAGCCTGCTGTCGCGGCCATGGACGAGCGTCCGTTAGCGCAGAGGCAGGTAAGACCTCAGTCCAGCCAGGCGCGCTCCGAACGCTCGATCAGGGCGAAGGCGCCCGGCGGGCCCCAGGAGCCGGCCGCATAGGGCTTTGGCGTCAGACCGGCCTCGGCCCAGGCGTCGGCGACGCCGTCGATCCAGCGCCAGGCCTCCTCCACCTCGTCGCGCCGCACGAACAGGGTGTTGTCGCCGTGCAGCACGTCGATCAGCAGGCGCTCATAGGCGATGCGACGCCGCGCGCCGGGACCCTCGTAGGTCGACAGCAGCGACAGCGACAGCGGCATGGACTGCAGCCGCATGCCACCCTTCGACACGCCTGGAAGTTTGTTCATCAGGGTCAGGGCGATGTCCTCCTGCGGCTGCAGGTCGATCACCAGCCGGTTGGCCACCAGGTCATCCTTGGCGGAATTGCCGAAGATCGAGTGCGGCACCGGCTTGAACTGGATGACGATCTGGGTCCGCTTTTCCGGCATCCGCTTGCCGGTGCGCAGGAAGAACGGCACGCCCGCCCAGCGCCAGTTGTCGATGTCGACGCGCAGGGCGACGAAGGTTTCGGTGGTCGTGGGCTTGCCGCGCTCGCTCTCGTAGGACGAGGCCTCCTGGCCCGCCACCACGCCCTTGGTGTACTGGCCGCGGATCGAGGACGCCTGGACGTCGGAGCGGGTGTAGCGGCGCAGGGAGCGCAGCACCTTCACCTTTTCGTTGCGCACCGAGCGCGGGTCCATGTCGGCCGGCGGCTCCATGGCCACGAAGCACAGGAGCTGCAGCATGTGGTTCTGGAGCATGTCGCGCAGGGCGCCGTACTCGTCGTAATAGGGCCAGCGGTCGCCCACGCCCTCGGTCTCGGCCACGGTGATCTGCACGTGGTCGATGGTGAGGTTGTTCCACAGAGGCTCGAACAGGGTGTTGGCGAACCGCAGGGCGATGAGGTTCTGCACCGTCTCCTTGCCCAGGTAGTGGTCGATCCGGAAGATCCGCTCCTCGTTGAAGACCTTGCCGACCGCCTCGTTGAGCTGGCGCGAGGTCTCCAGGTCGCGGCCGATCGGCTTCTCGAGCACGATGCGGCTGTCCTCGGGCGCCAGGCCGGCCTCGCCGAGCGCGGCGGCGACCTTGGCGTAGAGGCTGGGCGAGATGGCCAGGAAGTACATCGGCCGCTCGAAGCCCTTCAGGTGGGGCTTCAGCTCCATGGCGCCTTCCTTGGTGGTGGCGTCGCCGGCCACATAGTCCAGCCGGCCGGAAAACCGCGCCCAGACGCCGTCGTCGATCCGCTCGGACCGCGCCTCTAGAATCTTCTTCACCTCCGCCACGAACTCGTCGCGGCTGAGCGCGGTGCGGGCCGAGCCCACGATCTTGAAGTCCACCGGCAGGTGACCGTCGGCGTCCAGGAAGTAGAGCGACGGCAACACCATCCGCCGCGACAGGTCGCCGGTGGCGCCGAACAGCACGAGGGCGTCGGCGAGCTTCGCGTCCTGCGACGGTTGGGCCATCGGATCGTTCCTCCAAGATGAGCGTGTCCAAACCGCATAGCGCGGTTTGAAGACCGGATCACCAACACCTGGCCGGTTTCCGAAACGGACGGCGACGCCGGCATAGCTTTCGATCAATCGTGGAGCGAAGATCCCCCTGAAGCGTTCCGTGGTTGGGCCAGTATCGCGTGTCGGGCATGACCGTTCAGACGTTTGCAAATTTGTCGCCGCCACCACCGCGTCCGCTTCGGCTCGCGGAGACGGCGCTGTTCCTGGACCTCGACGGGACTCTCGCCCCCATCGCGGCCCGGCCGCAGGACGTGGGGCCGGACCCGCGGCGCACCGATCTGCTGGAGGCCCTGACCCGGCGGCTGGACGGCCGTCTGGCGGTGATCAGCGGCCGGACTCTCGACGACGTGGATCACATCCTGGAGGGCTGTGTGCCGGCCGTCGCGGCGGTCCACGGCCTGGTGCGGCGCGACGCCGACGGCTTGGTGAGCGAGAGCTCGCCGCATCCCGCCATCGCCAAGGCGACCGCGGCGCTGCGCACCTTCGCGGTGCACGATCCCGGCCTGCTGGTCGAGGACAAGTCGGGGCTTTCGGTGGCGCTGCACTTCCGCCAGGCGCGCGAGCACGCCGCGGCCGCGAACGCCTTCGCCCGCGAGCTCGCCGAGCAGACCGGGCTTGGGCTGCAAGGCGGCGACATGGTGGCCGAGCTGCGCACCCCGGGCGCCTGCAAGGGCGACAGCCTGCGCGCCTTCATGGCCGAGCCCCGCTTCGCCGGCGCGCGGCCGGTGTTCGTCGGCGATGACCTGACCGACGAGGACGGCTTCGCCGCCGCCGAGGCCCTGGGCGGTTTCGGCGTCCTGGTGGGCCCGCCGCGGGCCACCGGCGCGCGCTTCCGCCTGGACTCCGTCGCCGACGCCCTGGACTGGCTGGAGGCCTGCAGGTGAACCGGCTGATCGTCGTCTCGAACCGCGTGAACCCGCCAGCCGGCGAGGGCGAGGAGTCGGTCGGCGGCCTGGCCATGGCGCTGGCGGCGGCGCTGCGCCAGTACTCCGGCCTGTGGTTCGGCTGGAGCGGCCAGACCACGCCTGAGTTCGACGGCAAGATTTCCATGCAGACCGTGGGCGGCGTCACCACCGCGCTCATCGACCTCGAGCCGGCGGACCTGGACGAGTACTACAACGGCTACGCCAACCGTACGCTCTGGCCGCTGTTCCACTACCGCACCGACCTCGCCGCCTACGACCGGGTCTATGGCGAAGGCTACAGCCGGGTGAACCGCCGGTTCGCCGAGACGCTCGCCCCGCTGATCGGCGAGGGCGACCTGATCTGGGTGCACGACTACCACCTGATCCCGCTGGCCCGGGAGCTGCGCAGCCTGGGTGTGAAGAACCGGATCGGCTTCTTCCTGCACATCCCCTGGCCGGCGCACCAGGTGTTCACCACCCTGCCGGGTCACGGCCGGCTGGTGGAGGCGATGTTCGACTACGACCTAGTGGGCTTCCAGACGGCGGAATACCGCCAGGCCTTCGAGGAATACGTCCTGGCCGAGGCCGGCGGCGCCGAGCTGCAGCCCGGCGTGCTGACTGCCTTTGGCCGCACCCTGAAGGTGGGCGCCTTCCCGATCGGCCTGGACGCCGCCGATTTCGCCCGCATGCTGAAGACCCCGCGGGCCCGGCGGATGCGCGACGTGATGACCGCCGCCACCGTGTTCCGGCATCTGGTCGTGGGCGTCGACCGACTCGACTATTCCAAGGGCCTGGAGGAGCGGTTCCTGGGTTTCGAACGCTTCCTGGCCGACAATCCGGACCTGCGCCGCGAGGTGCTGATGCTGCAGATCGCCCCGGTCAGCCGCGAGAGCGTCGACGCCTATCAGGAGATCCGCGGCCGGCTGGACGCCCTGTCCGGGCGGATCAACGGCGAGTACTCCGACGTCGACTGGAACCCGTTCCGCTATGTGAACCGGACCTACCGCCGCGACGAGCTGGCCGGGGTCTACGCCGCCGCCCGCGTGGGGCTGGTGACGCCGCTGCGCGACGGGATGAACCTGGTGGCCAAGGAATTTGTCGCCGCGCAAGACCCGGACGATCCCGGCGTGCTGATCCTGTCGCGTTTCGCCGGCGCGGCGCGGCAGATGGAAGAGGCCTTGCTGATCAATCCGAATAGCCCGGAGGAGATCGCCGACGCCCTGAAGCGCGCCATCGCCATGGACCGGCCCGAGCGCGTGCGCCGCTGGAAGGCGCTGTTCGAGAAGGTCGAGAAGGAAGACGTCACCGCCTGGCGCGACGCCTTCGTGGGCGCCCTCGAAGGCGTGATGGAAAGCGGCGGAACGCGTCCCGCCGCCCTGGCCAGCTGATGGCCGCCGCCGGCAAGAAGACGAGCCCGAAAGCGCCGACGAAGGCGACCGCCGAACGCAACCTCGCCCGCTACCGATCGATGCGCGACTTCTCGAAGACCGAGGAGCCCAGCGGGGCCGATGCCGTGAAGGCGTCCAACCGCCTGCGTTTCGTCATCCAGAAGCACGCCGCCACCCGCCTGCACTTCGATTTCCGCCTGGAGCTGGACGGGATCTTCAAATCCTGGGCGGTGACCAAGGGTCCCTCGATGGACCCGGCCGACCGGCGGCTCGCGGTGCAGGTGGAGGACCATCCGCTCGACTACGGCGACTTCGAAGGGACGATCCCCAGAGGCCAGTACGGCGGCGGCACGGTGATGCTGTGGGACCGCGGCTATTGGGAGCCGGAAGAAGGGACTGACCCGCACAAGGGCCTGAAGAGCGGCGACTTCAAGTTCCGCCTCGACGGCGAGCGGCTGCACGGCAGCTTCGTCCTGGTGCGCATGAAGCGCCGCGAGCGCGAAAAAAATGAAAGTTGGCTGCTGATCAAGCACCACGACGGCTATTCCGTGGAGCATGACGGCATGGCCCTAGTGGAGGAGACGACCACCTCCGTCGCGTCGGGCCGCACCATGGACCAGATCGCCGAGGGCAAGGGCAAGGGCCCGACCCGCTTCATGACCGGTCATGCCCGGGCGAAGGCCGACCGGGTCTGGAAATCCAACCGGGACGAGGCTGACGACGACGACGAGCCCGCGCCTCTGAAGGCCGCGCCCCTTAAGACGGCGAATGGGCCGAAGCTGAAGGCCGCCGCCCTGCCCGGCTTCGTGCCGCCGCAACTCGCCAAGTCGGTGGACCGGCCGCCGGCGGGCGCCGGCTGGGGCCACGAGATCAAGTTCGACGGCTATCGGCTGCAGCTGCGCGTCGAGGGCGGCCACGCGACGTTGAAGACCCGCGCCGGGCTCGACTGGACGGCCCGCTTCAAGGAGATCGGCAAGGACGGCGAGGTGCTGCCGGATTGCCTGATCGACGGCGAGGCCTGCGCGCTGGACGCCCACGGCGCGCCGGATTTCCCCGCCCTGCAGGCGGCCCTGTCCGACGGCAAGACCGCCGACCTGATCTTCTTCGCCTTCGACCTGCTGTTCGCGGAAGGCCAGGATCTGCGCAACCTGCCGCTGCGCGAGCGCAAGGCGCGGCTGAAGGCCCTGCTCGACGCGGCGCCCAAGGCCGTCGCCAAACGCCTGCGCTATGTCGAGCATTTCGAGACCGGCGGCGACGCGGTGCTGCAATCGGCCTGCCGCATGCAGCTCGAAGGCGTGGTCTCCAAGGAGCTCGAGGCGCCCTATCGCTCGGACCGCACCGGCAGTTGGCTGAAGTCCAAGTGCCGCGGTGGCCAGGAGGTGGTGATCGGTGGCTGGACCGGCGAGGCGGGCCAGCTGCGCGCCCTGCTGGTCGGCGTCCATCGCGGCGACAAGCTGGTCTATGTCGGCAAGGTGGGCACTGGCTTCGGCGGGGAAACGGTGCGCCGCGTGCTGCCGAAACTGCAGAAGCTGGAGGCGGACGACAGTCCCTTCGTCCGCGCGGCGGGCGTGCCGCGCAAGGCGGCGAACCTGCACTGGGCCCGGCCCGACCTGGTCGCCGAGATCGAGTTCGCGGGCTTCACCGGCTCGGGCATGGTGCGGCAGGGCGCGTTCAAGGCCCTGCGCGAGGACAAGCCCGCCGACGAGGTGGTCGCGGAAAAGCCCGCGCCCGCCGCCAAGACCGACCTTGCCGAACCGGCCCCAAAGGCCAAGGCTGAGCCCATGGCCAGGAAATCCGGCTCGCCGGTCGTCATGGGGGTCACGCTCAGCCACCCCGACAAGGCGCTGTGGCCGGAAGCGGGCCACGACGGCCAGCCGGTCACCAAGCTCGACCTCGCCCGCTATCTGGAAGCCGTCGGCCCGTGGATGATGACCCACATCAAGGGTCGCCCCTGTTCGGTGATCCGAACGCCGGACGGTATCGGTGGCGAACGGTTCTTCCAGCGGCACCTGGGTCGCGGCGCCTCGGCCCTGCTGACCGAGGTCAAGGTGTTCGGCGACCACAAGCCCTATCTGCAGGTCGACCGGATCGAGGCGCTGGCGGCCTTGGCCCAGCAGGGCGCGGTCGAATACCACCCCTGGAACTGCCAGCCGTTCCAACCGGAGGTCCCTGGCCGGCTGGTGTTCGACCTGGACCCCGACGAAGACATCCCCTTCGAGCGGGTGATCGAGGCCGCCAGGACCGTGAAGGCGCGGCTGGAAGGCCTGGGCCTCTTGGCCTTCTGCAAGACCACCGGCGGCAAGGGCCTGCACGTGGTCACGCCTCTGCTCGACGGAAAGGGCAAGATGGACTGGCCGACGGCGAAGACCTTCGCCCAGGACGTCTGCCTGGCGATCGCCGCCGACGAGCCCGAGCGCTATGTGGTCAACATGGCTAAGGCCAAGCGCGTGGGCCGCATCTTCCTCGACTATCTGCGCAACGACCGCATGGCGACGGCGGTGGCGCCGCTGTCGCCACGCGCCCGGCCCGGCGCGACGGTCAGCTTCCCGCTGACCTGGAGCCAGGTGAAGAAGGGCCTCGACCCCAAGGCCTACACGATCCGCACCGCGCCCGCCTTGCTGAAGAAGACCAAGGCCTGGGCCGACTATTGCGACGCCGAACGGCCCTTGGCCGACGCCATCAAGAAGCTGAAGGCGCGGTAGCCCCTACCAGATCCGCACGCGCGCATCGGGCGCGATGT
>JAFEDM010000163.1 GCA_018241625.1 Pseudomonadota bacterium
CACAAGCGCGTTGCCCACAACGGCTCCGAGCACGGCTTCCTGACCGATAACCGCATCTATCCCAATGACGGCGCGGCCCTGGTGGTGATGGTCAACGCCGACTTCGGCAACGCCCCCGCCGATATCGCCGACGAGGTCGAGCACCTGGTCCTCGGCACGCCGACGCCGGTAAAGCGCGATCCCCGGCGGCCACGTCCTAACATCGATCCGGCCGTTCGCCCGCAGGACGTCGTCCTGGCGCGCCAGTTGCTTGATCAGCTCACGTCCGATTCCCTGGACCGTCGCCTGCTGGGCAGCGACGCCAAGGCCTATTTCTCGCCGACCGTGCTGGCAGACTATCGGGACACCCTCGCGCGCTTGGGCGCGCCGAGCAGCTTCGAGCGGCTGCAGAACGCCGATTTCGGCGGCGAGCAGGCCAGTATCTACCGGCTGATGTGGAAGAATGATTGGCTGGTCGCGATCATGCGCCGCGAGCCGGACGGCTTAGTGACCTCGTTCAAGATCTATGCGCCTTCATAAGGCCACGAGCGGACTCTCCGACAGCCAACAGCGTTTGATCCGCTCCCCGCCCCTGGCCGACGTCCAACACATCCGCTTAGCGGCGCGGGTCGCCGAACACCTTGTCGATCACGAGTTGCGGCTTGATTGAGCGGCTCGCGATAGGCGCACCAATCCAGGCTGTCAAAATCCTCGCAGAAACGCGCGCGGACGTCAAGAACAAAAACGGAACTTTCGCATCACGGTCAATGATGCCCCTCGCCCTCGCCGCCGGCCATCAGCCGCACCATCGGCGCGGGCGTGGGCGTTCCCGGCGCCCCGGTCCACTCGACCTTGGTCCCGTCGGCGTAGGTCTGGACGAACCTCCAGGTCAGCGCCGCGCCGGCCTTCGGGTTCACCGCCTGAACGCCGAACTCCGCGTACTGATCGGGTGGCAGGTCGCCGCTCCACGAGGCCCCGGTGATCGCGCCCGCCGCGTCGCGCTTCAGCTCGATCTTCCAGCCGGGCGCCTGGCGGACCGACGTCACCCGCGCCTCCGCCGGGAACTCGGCGTCGAGGCGCACGGTGGCGGCCTTCTTCTCGTTCGGCACGCGGACCACATAGGCCTCGCGGGCGCCCAGCTCCGACTGGCGCGGCCAGACGGTGACGTGGCCCGCCGCCGCCAGCGGCAGGAGGGCCAGCGCCAGCGCGCCCAGGCCGATGGCCGACGACCGACGCATCAGCCCGTCGCCCCCAGCCCGCCCGCGAACCCGCCGGCCTTCAGCCAGGTCACGAACAGCTCCGGCCATTTGGCGGCCGAGCTTTCGGGCGGGGCATGGAGACCGAACCCGTGGCCGCCTTTCTCGAAGATGTGCAGGGCGGCCGGGATCTTCAGGTCGGTCAGCGCCTGGTGGGCGGCCGTGCTGTTCTCGATCCTCACCAGCGGGTCGTCGGCGGCGGCGAACAGGAAGGCCGGCGGGCTGGCCTTGGTCATCCCATGGAACATCGAGGCGGCCGGGGCCGGCGGCGCGGGCCGGTTCAGGTACGGATAGCCCAAGCCCATGAAGCTCGGTCGCACATCCAGGGCGTCGGCGGCGTCGATCGGCTCGTACAGCGCCTCGTCCCAGCGCGTGGCGACCGCCGCCGCGATCGTCCCGCCGGCCGAGAAACCGATGACGCCTAGGCGGCGCGCGCCCGTGGCCTGGGCCAGCAGCCGCAGCGCCCGCTTGGCGTCGGCCACCGGCGCGTCCGGCGACCAGCCCTCGGCCGGCAGGCGGTACATCAGCGAGCCCGCCGACACGCCCTGGCCGTTCAGCAACCGGCAGATGTCCTCGCCTTCCTTGTCGAACAGGATGCGCTTGAACGAGCCGCCGCCGATGCACAGGATGGCCGTGTCGCTGTGCGTCCTGGCCTTGTGGATCGTCACCAGCGGCTCCATCACCCCGGTGATCGAGCGGCCGACCGAATGGCCGTTCTCGTGGTCCTCGACGCTCTTGAAGGTGACCTGGACCCTGCCGCCGCCGGGCGGCCCCTTGGGCCAGAGCTTGACCTCCTCGACCGGCCCCGCGGCGGACGCGGACGCGCCGGACGCCAGCAAGGTCGATCCCGCCAGTCCGGCGGTCAGCACGGCCCGGCGATCCATCGCTATTCCTCGCTCTCCAGCCCGCGCACGAACTGCGGCAGCCAGGGATTGCGCCCCGGCTTCATCCGCTCCGAGCGATAGATGTGGATCAGGTCGGCGTAGGCGCGGTCGAAGTCCTTGTTGACGATGACGTAGTCGTACTCGCTCCAGTGGGCGATCTCGGTCTTGCCCAGCGCCAGGCGCTGGCGGATCACCTCCTCGCCGTCCTGAGCGCGGGCGTGCAGCCGGCGCGACAGGTCCGACCAGCTGGGCGGCAGGACGAAGACGCGCACGCTGTCCAGCGGCGCCGTCTCGGCGATCTGGCGCGCGCCCTGCCAGTCGATGTCGAACAGGACGTCCTTGCCCTCCTCCAGCGCCGCCATCACCGGCGCCTTGGGCGTGCCGTAGTAGTTGCCGTTCACCTCGGCCCATTCCAGCAGCTCGCCGGCCGCGATCAGCGCCTCGAACTCGGCGCGGGTCTTGAAATAGTACTCGCGCGCCTCCTCCTCGCCCGGCCTGGGCGGCCGCGTGGTGGCCGAGATCGACAGGATCATGTCGGCGTAGTCGGCGACGAGGCGACGCGACAGCGACGTCTTGCCCGCGCCGGCCGGGCTGGACATCAGCAGCAGCAGGCCGCGCCGCGTGGTCTCCCACGGCTTGGCGTGGTCGTCGTGGTGCGGGGCGTTCGGCGCCATGCTCATAGGAAGTTCCTCCCTTCTTGGGGGAGGTGTCGCGAAGCGACGGAGGGGGCTTCCCTACTCGACATTCTGCACCTGCTCGCGGAACTGCTCGATGGTGGCTTTGAGGTCGAGGCCGACGGCGGTCAAGGCGCCCGACGCCGACTTCGAGCACAGGGTGTTGGCCTCGCGCATGAACTCCTGGGTCAGGAAGTCCAGCTTGCGCCCGACGCCGCCGTCCGTGGCCAGCAGGCCGCGCGCGGCGTCCACGTGCCCGCGCAGGCGGTCCAGCTCCTCCTGCACGTCGGCCTTCACCGCCATGGCGGCGGCCTCCTGCAGGATGCGCTCCTCCGTCACCGCCTCGCCGGCCAGCTCGGTCAGCCGCTTCTCGAAGCGGGCCTTGATGATCGCCGGCTGGCCGTCGGCCAGCGCCGAGGCCTTGCCGGTCAGGTC
>JAFEDM010000164.1 GCA_018241625.1 Pseudomonadota bacterium
CGGGGTGATGACGCCGGCCACCCTCTATGGCCACACGGTGGCGACGTCGGAGATCTTCTTCGGCATGTTCCTGACCGCCCTGGTCACCGGCGCATTCTTCGCCCGGTTCGCGCGGCCGTCGGCGCGCATGGTGTTCAGCGAAACCGCGGTCATCGCGCCCTATGACGGCCGCCAGGCCCTGATGGTGCGAGTGGCGAGCCGCCGCCTGCAGGGGATCAGCGAAGCGCGGGCCCGGCTCAACTACTTCCGCAACGAGGCCTATGGCGAAGGCCGCTTCCGGCGGTTCGACGAGCTGAAGCTGGTGCGCGAAAGCATCCCGGTGCTGACCCTGTCGTGGACCCTCATCCACGTCATCGACGAGGACAGCCCGCTGTTCGGGATGACCGAGGAGCGGATGGCGGCCGAGGCGCCGGCCGTCATGCTCTCGATCAGCGGCTTCGACGAAGCGATCTCGTCGACGGTGAACGATCGGCAAACCTATCGGCGCGAGAACATGCGGTTCGGGCACGTGTTCGCCGACATGCTGCGGGACCTGCCGGACAACATGGTCGAGCTCGATCTCACCCGCATCCACGACACCCGCCCGGCGCCGATTCTGAGGGAGGTCCAGGACCTCGAGGTTCAGGAGGCCGCGGTCAGGGCTTCGTAGGCTTCCTGGGCCGCCAGCCATTCGGCCTCGGCCGCTTCGACCGCGGCCTGCGCGGCTGCCCGTTTGCGGCCGAGCTCGGCCGCCTTGCCCGGATCCTTCGCGAAGGTGGCCGGATCGGTGAGCTGGCGATCCAGGTCGGCGACGAGCGCGCTGGCCTTGGCGAGCGCGGTCTCGGCCGATTCCACACGCCGCCGGGCATTCCCGGTCGGAACCTTGGCGCGCGGTGCGGGCGGTGGCGGCGGCGACGGTTCAGGCTCGGCCTGGACCTGGGTCGGCGCGCGGGCGGCCATGCGGGCGCGGTCCAGCACGAAGCGGGCGTAGTCCTCCATGTCGCCGTCGAACGGCTCGATGCCGCCGTCGGCCGCCAGCCACAGCCGGTCGGCCACCAGTTCCATCAGCGAGCGGTCGTGGGTAATCAGGATCACCGCGCCTTCGTAGTCGTTCAGCGCGTCGAGCAGGGCCCGGCGCGAGTCGATGTCGAGGTGGTTGGTCGGCTCGTCGAGGATCAACAGGTGCGGCGCTTCCATCGCCACCATGTTGAGCAGCAGCCTGGCCCGCTCGCCGCCGGAAAGGTCGGCGACCGTGGTCTCGACCTTCTCGAAGCCCAGGCCGAACTGCGCCAGCTTCGAGCGGCGCTTGCTTTCGGTGGCCTCGGGCATCGCGCGGCGGATGATCTCCAGCGGCGTGTCGGTGGGGTCCATGGCCTCGATCTGGTGCTGGTGGAACCAGCCCACCTTGAGGCGCGAACTGCGATGCAGGGTCCCGGCGTCCACGTCCAGGGCGCCGGCCACCAGCTTGGCGAAGGTGGACTTGCCGGCCCCGTTGACGCCCAGGAGGCCGATGCGGTCGTCGAGGTCGAGCCGCAGGTTCAGCCGCTTCAGGATCGGCGGGCCGCCATAGCCCACCGCCGCGCCCTCCAGCCGCACCAGCGGCGGCGGCAGGGGCCGTTCGGGCGAGGGCAGGGTGAAGGGGGAGACGTGGTCCTCGATCACCGCGGCCACCGGCGGCAGCTTGGCGATCATCTTCAGGCGTGACTGGGCCTGGGTCGCCTTGGACGCCTTGGCCCGGAAGCGGTCGACGAAGGACTGCAGATGCGCGCGCCGCGCCTCGATCTTGACCCGGGTCGCCTCCTGCAGGCGCAGCTTCTCGGACAGCTGGTGCTCGAAGTTGTCGTAGCCGCCCGGGTAGAGGTCGAGCTTGCCGTCCTTGAGATGCAGGATGTGGTCGACGGAGTTGTTGAGTAGCTCGCGGTCGTGGCTGATGACGATGGCGGTATTCGGATACTTCCGGAGCCGGGCTTCGAGCCACAACGCCCCTTCCAGATCGAGGTAGTTGGTGGGCTCGTCGAGCAGCAGCAGGTCCGGCTCGGCGAACAGCGAGGCGGCGAGCGCCACCCGCATGCGCCAGCCCCCGGAGAACTCGGCCATCGGCCGCGCCAGGTCGGCGTTGGAAAAGCCCAGGCCCGCCAGGATTTCGGCGGCGCGGCTGGGCGCGCGGTCCGCGTCGATCTCGATCAGCCGGTTGTAGATGTCGCCCAGGGCCTCCGGCTCGGCGGTGTCGAGGCGCGCCAGCAGGTCGGCGCGCTCCACGTCGGCCTCCAGCACGGTGTCGAGCAGGGTGACGGGCGTCGCCGGATGCTCCTGGTCCACCGAGCCGATTCGCGCGGCCTTGGGCAGGCTGATGTCGCCGGACCCGTGGCTGAGCTGGCCCAGGATCAGCTTGAACAGGGTCGACTTGCCGACGCCGTTGCGGCCCACCAGGCCGACCTTGGCGTCCTTCGGCAGGGTCACGGTCGCCTGATCGAAGAACCGGCGGCCCCAAGCGTCGAAAACGAGGTCTTTGATCTGCAGCATCGGACGAACGCAATTGGGCGCGGACCAGCGAGCGCCGGGCCTGCGGAGGGAAAGGAAGGGTCAGGGATTTCGCGCCGCGCCTGCGCCTGACCGGGCGGGTCCATAGCAGACCGACACGCCCGCGTCATGCCGAAGGGCTAGAACTGTGGCCGTAGACGCCTTGAGACGGACGGACGGTGCGGCTATAGAGCCCGCCACCTCGCGGCGCGCCCGCGGACTTCCCATCTGTCCAAAGACCAAAAGAGACCCATGACCGAACGCACCTTCTCGATCATCAAGCCGGACGCGACCCGTCGGAATCTGACCGGTAAGGTCAACGCCGTGATCGAGGACGCCGGCCTGCGCATCGTCGCCCAACGCCGCATCCGCATGAGCGACGCCCAGGCCAAGAAATTCTACGAAGTCCACGCCGAGCGGCCGTTCTACGGCGAACTGGTGGAGTTCATGACTTCGGCGCCGGTCGTGGTGCAGGTCCTTGAAGGTGAGAACGCCGTCGCCAAATACCGTGAAGTGATGGGCGCGACCAATCCGGCCCAGGCCGCTGACGGCACGATCCGCAAGCTCTATGCCGAAAGCGTCGGCGAGAACTCCGTGCACGGCTCCGACAGCCTGGAAAACGCCAAGCTGGAAATCGCCCAGTTCTTCACCGAAGCCGACATCGTCGGCTGAACCCAATCCGCCCGGCAGGGGTTTCCCCTGCCTTAGTTCCAGTCCGTTCATTCGAAAGCAGAGATGAGAGAAGACAAGATCGGGGGCTTCAACGAACGCCTGAATTCGCAGGCTGAAGCCCGCAGGGCCCTCCTGGAGAAGTTCAAGCCGAAGCCCACCGTGAAGCCCGAGGTCTTCGAGACCCGCGCCCAGAAGAAGGCTCGTGAACTCGAAGAGGTTCGCGCCCAGCGCGCCGCCGAGAAGGAAGAGGCCCGGCTGCGCGCCGAGGCGGCCGAACAGGCCCGCCAGGATGCGATCGCCAACAACGAAGAGCTGCAGCTCGAGATGAAGCGGGCGGAGCGCAAAGAGCGCAAGGCCGCCGCCAAGGCCGAAGCCCGCGCAAAGCGCGAAGCCAAGTCCGCCGCGCGCCGCGGCTAGCAGACGCTAGTCGTCGGCGATGCCGGTGATGCGCCGGCTCAAATCGCCGTAGTAGCCTTGAATCAGGAGTTCGACGGTGTCGCCGCGCTCCTCGGCCTCGAAGGCCATTTCCTTGGCCATCTGGACAGCGGCTGAGCGGGTCATGCCGTGCTCGATCGGTTTTCCGTCGGTGAAGACGGTCCAGTCCCCATCCTTGAGCGTCACGGCGTATTGGACCATCGGCCTTGTCCCTTCGCTCAAGCTTGAGCGCGGGACTAAGGCAAAGGTTCCGCGCCCAGCTCCACCGGGCGACCATGGGGCGTGTTTCGATAGGCTTGCGCCCAGGCCGCCCTTCGGTCGGCCAGCTCTTGCTCCGCGGTCAGACGTTTTTTGACCGCCAGGCGTTCGATCGTCGCCAGCAAATGATCGTAGTAGCGCGACCCGTCGTCGTCGGGGCCCGCAGCGCGGATTTCGTCCGACAGCGCCGCGGCCCATTCCGTCCAGGTGAAGGCGCCGCGGCCGTGCAACTCCAGCACCAGGGCGAAGGCCTGGGCTTGCCACGGCTCGGCGAAGACGCGTTCGTCGTCGCGGCTGGGGATCAAGCGGTCAGGGGCGCTCAAGATAGGGCTCCCAGAGGTCGAGGCTGACGCTGTCCTTGGGGTTCGCGGTCTCGCCCCACAGGTCTCGCGCCATGAAACGCACCGTGTACAGCGGTTGGGGATCCTCATCGTCGCCGTGGGCGTGGGTGTCCGGAAAGACGTGCGCGCCGTGGCTCGCCACGATCACTCCGACATGACCGCGGGCATAGCGGGGCAGGCGCGTGTGGCCGTGCGGGTTGAGGTTGCGGGTCCGCACCCGCTCGCCGACCGCGAATTTCGGCGGGGCGGCGTCGCGGACGTAGGACCCCCGGCGGCGCAAGCGTTCGCCGACGACGTCGGCGGTGAGCACCGGGGTCTCGGTCTTGAATCCCGGCGCGGCGCGGCCCGCGGCGATCTCGTCGCGCGTGGCGTAGCCATACTTCACTAGGAGGTCGCAAAGCCCGGTGAACCATTTCTCGTGGTAGCTCATCGCCAGGTACTTCGGTCCGGGGATCAGCTCGCGCTGGTGGCGGCCCTCGTCGATGTTGCGCCGGGTCGGGGAGGCGACCACCAGGGCATGCACGCGCGATTCCCAGCGCTCGTGGAAGACCGGCTCGTCGGTCTCCGGCGCGATCGGCCCCATGTTCTCCATGCCGCCCAGATCGTGGACGCCGTTCATAGCCGCGCCGTCCCGATCATGCCGTCGCGGGTGACGAGCGCGGCGAGCGCATCCTCGTCGAGGCCTTCGGTCCCAGCCGGCCGTTGGGGCAGGACGAGGTAGCGGACCTCGGCGGTGGAATCCCAGACGCGGACCTCCACCTCGTCAGGCAGCTCGGTCCCGAATTCCGCGATCGCGCCGCGCGGATCGATCACCGCGCGCGAACGATAGGGCGCGGACTTGTACCAGACCGGCGGCAGCCCCAGCACCGGCCACGGGTAGCAGGAGCATAGGGTGCAGACGACGAGGTTGTGAACGGCGGGCGTGTTCTCCACGACCACCATGTGCTCGCCCTGGCCGCCCTGATAGCCCAGCTCGGCGATGGCGTCGGTGGCGTTCTCCAACAGCCGCGTCTTGTAGGCGGGGTCGGTCCAGGCGCGGGCGACGACCCGGGCGCCGTTGCGCGGCCCCACCTTGTGCTCGAAGTGGTCCACCAGGGCGTCCAAGGCGGCGGGGTCGACCAGGCCCTTCTCGACCATCAGCGATTCGAGCGCCTTGACCCTGAGCGCCATGTCCGACGGCGGGGCCTGACCATGTTCATGGTCGTGGTGATGATCGTGGTCGTGGTGATGGTCGTGCGCCATGGGCGCGGACCCTGGCGCCGTTGGGCGCAAAGGTGAAGCCCAACCCTTATCGCCAGACGCGGGGTGACCGGAACCGGTTCACCTGCGATGCTTTGCGGAGTCGGGAGGCCTCGCGCCATGACCACGCCGCACCTGATCTACTTCTCCGACCCGATGTGCTCTTGGTGCTACGGCTTTTCGCCGGTCGTCGAGGACATCCGCCGCACCTTCGGCCGCAGCCTGCCGATCCGCATCGTCATGGGCGGGCTCCGTCCCGGCACGGAAACGGCGATGACCGAAGAGGCCAAGCTCGAGGTCGCCAACCACTGGGTGCATGTCCACGAAGCCACCGGGCTGCCGTTCGACGGTTCGGGGATGTCGGCGCCCGGCTTCATCTACGACACCGACCCGGCCGCCCGCGCGGTGGTGATCGCCCGCCGCGACGGGGAGGAGATGGCCGCCGCCTTCCTGGCTCGCACCCAGAAGGCCTTCTATGCGGAGGGGCGCGACGTCACCAAGGCTGAGACACTTGGCGAGATCGCCGAGGAACTGGGCCTGGACCGCGAGCTGTTCCTGACCGCCTGGGCGACCGAGGAGGCCAAGCAGGAGACCTGGCGCGACTACGCCATTTCCCAGCGCGCCGGGGTCACCGGTTTCCCGACCCTGGTGGCCGGTCCCAATGAGGAAGGGGTCTACGGCGTCGTGACCCGCGGCTACGCCCCAGGCGACCAGGTGATTGGCATCCTCAAGGAATGGCTGGAGCGGATCGCGGCCTGAGGGGCGCGGTCGTCCGGCATGCTGCGACACGCCACCATCCGCCGCCTCGAGCGCTATCTGTCCCGAGCGCGCGTCGTCGTGTGGATTTGCGTCGCGGCTGCTGTCGCGGTCTGGCTGGCGCTCGCCGTCCTTAGGCGCTGAGCGCTATTTCAGCCGCGGCGGCGGCTGGTGGCCGAGGTCCTGGATCAGCTTGGTCAGCAGGTAGAGCCGCGGCGTCACCGTGCCCAGCAGCAGGTATTCGCTGTCGGAGTGGAAGCCGCCGGCGGCCGGGCCCAGCCCGTCCAGCGCCGGGATGCCGGCCTCGTAGGCCAGCGCGCTCTCCGAGGCGCCGCCGTTGCCGCCGCGGGTGATGGTCTTGCCGATCCCGGCGTAGATCGCCTCGGCCTTGGCGGCCAGGGCGTCGGTGCCGGGGTTGCTGGCCAGCGGCGGGAAGAACGGCTGGTTGTAGGTCACCTTCACCGAGGTGTCGGGCACGCTCGGGGTCTTGGCGTTCTTCTCCAGAACCTCCAGCACCTTGGGAAGATCGGATTTCTCGCGGATGCGCAGGCTCCAGCCCGCCTGGGCGTGTTCCGGGATGATGTTGTCCCGCGTGCCGGCGGTCATGGTGGTGAGGTTGAAGGTGATCCCGTCGCCGGTCTTGGGGAACACCTCATCGGCCTGGATCTGGTGGATCAGCTCGGTGGCGGCGTTGCGGCCTTCCCCCGGCGCGATGCCGGCATGGGCGGCGCGGCCGGTGACGTCGACGTGGACGCTGACGGCGCCCTTGCGCCACACGGTGAGCACGTCGGGCGTGTCGCCGGGCTCGAGGTTCAGTTCCACATCCGCCTCGGAGGCCAGCTTCTTGATCAGGCCCTGGGCGCCCGGCGAGCCGCCTTCCTCCGAGGTCTCGATCAGGAAGGTGATCTGCTGGAAATCCTTGAAGCCCAGGTCGTGCAGCAGCTTCAGCGCATAGACGCCTTCCACCACGCCGCCCTTCTCGTCGGAGACGCCCGGGCCATAGGCCTTCTCGGCGTCCATGCGGAACGGCCGCTTCGCCGCCGTGCCCGGCCCGAAGACGGTGTCGAGGTGGCCGATCAGCAGGATCCGGCCCTTGCCGGTCCCCTTCAGCGTGGCCACGGTGTTGTCGGGCAGGTCGGGCGCCTCGGCCTTTACGCTCTCGACCGTGTAGCCCAGCGCTTTCAGCCGCTCCGTCAGGATCGCGGCGACCTTGCGGCCGCCCTCGACGTCGCGGGTGCCGGAATCGATGTCCACCACCTGCTGCAGCAATTTAAGCTGGTCGGGGCGCGCGGCCTCGGCGGCCGCCCAGACCTTGGCGTCCTTGGGGACCGCAGGCGTGGCGGCGACCGCCAGGGTCGGGAGGGCGAGAAGCGCGGCGGCGCTGGCGAAGGCGGCGATCTTGGACAGCATGATTTCCCCGGAATCGAAGCCGTCACCTTTCGCGCGCCGCGCCTCGGGATCAAGGCCGAAAGCCGCCAGAGGCCGCCAGAAGCCGTCTCAAGCCGCCTGGGCCATCGCGCCGCCTTGCGCGCCGGCCTCGGGCACGCGATATCCTGGGGTGACAGAGCGGGCCATCGGCAGGCCCGCCGCTAGAAGGATTTCCCAATGCGTGACCCCGTCACCACCGCGCTGGGCCTCGTGCCGATGGTCGTCGAGCAGACGAGCCGGGGCGAGCGCGCCTACGACATCTTCTCCCGCCTGCTGAAGGACCGGATCGTGTTCCTCGCCGGCCCGGTCGAGGACGGCATGGCGTCGCTGATCTGCGCCCAGCTGCTCCACCTCGAGGCGGAGAACCCGAAGAAAGAGATCCAGATGTACATCAACTCGCCGGGTGGCGTGGTGACGTCGGGCCTCGCGATCTACGACACCATGCAATACATCAAGAGCCCGGTGATCACGCTCTGCCTCGGCATGGCGGCCTCCATGGGTTCGTTCCTGCTGATGGCCGGCGAGAAGGGCCAGCGGATCGCCTTGCCGAACTCGCGGATCATGGTGCACCAGCCGTCCGGCGGCTTCTCCGGCAAGGCCAGCGACATCGAGCGGCACGCCGAGGACATCATCAAGACCAAGCGCCGGCTGAACGAGCTCTACGCCAAGCACACCGGCCGCAGCGTGGAGGAGGTCGAAGAGACGCTGGACCGCGACTACTTCATGACCGCCGAAGAGGCCAAGGACTGGGGTCTCGTCGACCACGTCTGGGAAAAGCGCGACACCGACGAATAGCCCGGCTCTTCAGGGAGCGCGCACGCCGGGGGGCAGATGCGCATCTTCTACGCCGTCGGCGGCGAGTTCGTCGCCGGCGGTCAACAGGTCAATCTGGACCACGTCATGGCCCTGCGCGCCCAGGGCCATGACGCGCGCCTGCTGATCATTCGCCCCAAGTCCGAGCCTCCCGGGTTCGTCCCGCGCTTTCCCGCCGCGGTCGAGCCGCCGCCCTGGCAGTTGTCGCCCGACGATCTCACGGGCGATGACGTGGTGGTGGTGGGCGAGATGTTTCAGCGCGGGGCGGCCGCCCTGTTGAACACGCCGGCGCGCAAGGTCATCCACAATCAGAACCCGTTCTACATGTTCGAGGCGTTCAA
>JAFEDM010000165.1 GCA_018241625.1 Pseudomonadota bacterium
CGCCCGGCATCGTCCGGCGCGCGCCGCGGAGAAAACCTGAATGTCCAAGAACATGTTGATCGACGCCGCCCACGCCGAAGAGACGCGCGTGGTGGTGGTCGACGGGACCCGCGTTGAAGAATTCGATTTCGAAAGCTCCAACCGCAAACAACTCAGAGGCAACATCTATCTCGCCAAGGTGACGCGCGTTGAGCCGTCGCTGCAGGCGGCCTTCATCGAGTATGGCGGCAATCGCCACGGCTTCCTGGCCTTCAACGAAATCCACCCGGACTACTACCAGATCCCGGTCGCTGACCGCGAAGCGCTGATGCGCGAGGAGGCCGAGGAGGACGAGGAAGAGCACGAAACCCGCGGCCGTCGCCGCCGGGGCCGCAGCGCCGCCAGCGCCGAGGGCGACGTGGACGCCGCTGTCGAAGCCGATGAAGAAGGCGACGACGAAACCTCCGACGCCAGTTCCGATGACGAAGACGACGTCATGGAGGAAGAGGTCGCCCGGCGCCGCCGGCGGCTGATGCGCAAGTACAAGATCCAGGAAGTGATCCGCCGCCGGCAGATCATGCTGGTGCAGGTCGTCAAGGAAGAGCGCGGCAACAAGGGCGCGGCGCTGACCACCTATCTGTCGCTCGCCGGCCGCTACGGCGTGCTAATGCCCAACACCGCCCGCGGCGGCGGCATCAGCCGCAAGATCGAGACCGCCACCGACCGCCGCCGCCTGAAGGGCATCGTCCAAAGCCTGGACGTGCCGCAGGGCATGGGGCTGATCGTGCGCACCGCCGGGGCCAAGCGCACCAAGGCCGAGCTGAAGCGCGACTACGACTACCTGCTGCGGCTGTGGGAAAACATCCGCGAGACCACCCTGCACTCCATCGCCCCTTCCCTCATCTATGAGGAAGAGGACTTGGTGAAGCGGGCGATCCGCGACCTCTACGACAAGGACATCGACGGCGTGTTCGTCGAGGGCGCGGCCGGCTTCAAGGAAGCCCGCGACTTCATGCGCATGCTGATGCCCAGTCAGGCGAAGAAGGTGCAGCTCTACTCCGAGCCGACGCCGCTGTTCGTGCGCCACCGGGTCGAGGACCATCTCAGCCAGATCTACTCGCCGGTCGTGCCGCTGCGTTCCGGCGGCTATCTGGTGATCAACCAGACCGAGGCGCTGGTCGCGGTCGACGTGAACTCCGGCAAGTCCACACGCGAGCGGAACATCGAAGCCACCGCGCTGAAGACCAACCTGGAGGCCGCCGAGGAAGCCGCCCGGCAATTGCGCTTGCGCGATCTGGCCGGCCTGATCGTCATCGACTTCATCGACATGGACGAGGCGAAGAACAACCGCGCCGTCGAGAAGAAGCTGAAGGACTGCCTGAAGGACGACCGCGCCCGGGTGCAGATGGGCAAGATCAGCGCCTTCGGCCTGATGGAGATCTCCCGCCAGCGTCGCCGCACCGGCGTGCTGGAAGGCACCACCCACGTCTGCGAGCACTGCGGCGGCACCGGGCGTGTGCGCTCGGTGGAATCCAGCGCGCTGGCGGCCCTGCGCACGCTTGAGCTGGAGGCCCTGAAGGGCGGCGGTGAGACGACGCTGAAGGCGCCACGGGCCGTGGCGCTCTACATCCTCAACGAAAAGCGCGGCCACCTGGCCCGCCTGCAGCAGAACCTCGGCCTGTTCGTCACCGTCGTGGTGGACGACGAGCTGGCCCACGCCGATTGCCTGATCGAGCGCACCTCGATGGAGCAGCGGCCGGAACACGCGGCGATCGCGGCGGCTCCGGTCCAGGCCTACGAGCCGACCGCGGACGACTTCGAGGACGAGGTCTTCGAGGATGAGGAAGAGGAAGACGAGGAGGATCTGGCCGAGCTCGACCGCGAGGACGTCGACGACGACGAACCGCGCGAACGGGCCGAGCGCCACGATCGCGACGACGGCGAGGGCCGCGGCGGACGCCGCCGGCGGCGCCGGCGTGGACGTCGCGAGGGCGGCGCCGACGGCCGCGAAGGTCGCGAAGGTCGCGAGGGCGGCGCCCCGCATGCCGAAAGCGGACACGACGACGAGGGCGCCCGCCGGCGCCGTCGCGGCCGTCGCGGCGGTCGACGCATGCGCGATGACGGCCGTCCGCACGACGTGTTCGCCTGGGTTCGCCCGTGGGTGCCCTACGGCGACGACCCGTTCGTCTGGTACGACCCGGCCGAGGACATGAAGCCGCCGGCCAATGACGTTCGCGCGGAGGCCCCCGCGCCGCGCGTGGCGGCTGAAGCCGCGCCGCCCGCGCCGACCACCTTCGCCGGCCGCGATGGCGTCGAGGAAGAGGTCTGGGTCGAACTGCCCGCCGACGAGGACAAGCCGAAGCGCCCGCGTCGCGGTCGCGGCCGGGGCCGTGGCGCCCGGGACGGCGCGCCGGCTTTAGAATCCGTTGCCGAGGTCGTCGCCGAACCCGTGGCTCCGCAAGAGCCCGAGGTCCAGCCGGAACCCGCGCCGGAGCCGGTGGCCGCCGAGGCCGCGCCGAGCGGCAAGAAGCCGCGGGCCAGCCGCGCCAAGAAGGCCGCCGCCGTCGCGGAACCGGTCGTCGAGGTCGTCGCGGAAGCCGCGGCGCCCCCTGCGCCTGAACCGGAATCCACGCCGGCGCCCGTCGCCCAGGCTCCCCGCGAGCCGGATCCGGCGGAGATTTCCGCACCGCCCGCCGCGCCGCGCAAAGGCTGGTGGCGGCGCGGGTGACGCGCTAGTTTCCGACGGGGGCGTTGTCGAGAGTAGAGCATGGCCTCTCCCACCCGTTCGATCTTCCGCACCGTCCTGGCCGGGGCCATCGCCGCGAGCGTGGTCCTGCGCCCGGGTCTGGCGGCGGCGCAGTTCACGCCGGCCGACACCCTGATCCGCGACACGGAGATCGAGGAGATCCTGCACCGGCAGTCGGCGCCCCTGTTCGCCGCCGCCGGCATCGACCCCAAGGGCATCCAGATCGTCCTGATCGGCTCGAAGGACGTCAACGCCGCCGCCGCGCCGGGGGTGATGATGGTCACCACCGCGCTGATCATGCAGGCCGACAACCCGAACCAGCTCCAGGGCGTCATGGCCCACGAGATCGGCCACCTGGCCGGCGGCCACAGCTTCCGGTCCGGCGACTATACGCGCGCCGGCATGGTGCCGATGATCC
>JAFEDM010000166.1 GCA_018241625.1 Pseudomonadota bacterium
CCACGCCGCGACATCGTCGGGGTCGGCGGTGAGGTAGGGCGCGCCGTCGGGCTGCATGGCGCCCAGCGCCAGGGGTAGGCTCATGAACGGGGCCTGCAGGTCGTGCGGCGGTGGGAGCTCGCCCTGGACGATCACCTCGGACACACCGCCCTGCCGGGCCATGAGGCGCTTCAGCGGCGGCTGGACTTCGAGGATCACGCGCGCGCCGCGGTCGGCGAGGCCGCGGGCGTAGCGGCAGAACTGCAGGACGTCGCCCAGGCCCTGTTCGTCGCGGACCAGGATCGTGCGGCCGGCGATGTCGCCTTCGCCGAGCCAGAGGGGCGCCGCGCCCCAGTCGCGCTTCGCGATCTGGTCGGTGCGCCAGCGCCATTCGTACTGCGCCCAGCCGGCGGGGTCGCCCAGCGCCAGGCGGCAGATGGCCTGGTTGTGGTGGGCGTCGGCGAAGTCGGGCCGCAGCGCCAGCGCGCGGTCGTAGCTGGCCATGGCCTCCGGCAGGCGGCGGGTCTCGTAGAGGACGACGCCGCGGTTGTTGTGCGCCTCGGGATAGTCGGGCTTCAGCGCGATCGCCTGGTCGTAGCTTTCCAGCGCTTCGTCCATGCGGCGCATGTCGTAGAGGGCGGCGCCGCGGTTAAGGCGGGCCTCGGCGTAGTCGGGCCGGAGCGCCAGCGCCTGGTCGGCGGCGGCCAGGGCCTCCATCGGCCGGCCCAGCCGGCTGAGCGGGGCTGCGCGGTTGTTGTGCGCCTCGACGTAGTCGGGCTTGAGCGCGATGGCCAGGGCGTAGGCCTCCAGCGCGTCGTCCTCACGCTTCAGGTCGCTGAGCGCGTTGCCGCGCGCGCCGTGCGCCTCGGCGGCGGTGGGCTTCAGGGCCAGGGCCCGGTCGGCGCTGGCGAGGGCTTCGAGCGGACGGTCGAGGGCGCGCAGGGCGTCGCTGCGGTCGATCCAGGCCTCGGCGTAGTCGGGCCTCAGCGCGAGCGTGCGGTCGAGAGCGTCCAGCGCTTCGGCGTGCCGGGCGAGCTCGCGCAGGATCACGGCGTGGTTGGCGTGGGCCTGGGGCGAGGGGCTGAGCGCAGCGGTCCGGCCGAAGCTGTCGGCGGCCTCGGCCAAGCGGCCCAGCCGGCGCAGGGCCTGGGCGCGGTTGCCGTGCGCCTCAGCGAAGTTCGGGTTGAGGGCCAGCGCCCGGTCGGCGGCCTCCAGCGCCTCGTCGAAGCGATGCAGGCTGTTGAGCGCGTTGGCCAGGTTGCCGAACACGTCGGGCGCGTCGGCGCGCACGGCGACGGCGCGGCGCAGCAGGTCCACGGCCTCGTCCAGTCGTCCGGTCTGGATGCGCTGGACGCCCAGCAGCCGCAGGGCGTCGAACTGCGCCGGATCGGCGGCCAGCACCTGTTCATAGGCGGCGGCGGCCTCGGCGAGGCGCCCGGCCTGATGGTGGGCGAGGCCCTGCTGGCAAAGCGCCTGAAGCGCGGCGGGGTCGCTCATGGACGCAGACTCGCCCGAAGGCTGGGCGCTGTCCAGGCGTCGCGCCGCGTGCGCAGTTCGGCGAACGTCTTTCAGATACCGGTGTTTCGAAATAATCCGGCCACCTGGGGCGACGATAGGATAAGGGTCGTTCCTCTCGCCGATCCTCCCCGATCCGAGCATGTCGCTGACGTTCCGTTGCCCGAAGGAGCTCGAAGGGCTCCTGCCGCCGCCCACGCCCGCCGCCCAGGGCCTGCCCGGCTGGGTGCGCGCGATGCCGGCCCAGGCCTATTCGGCGGTGGTCGGCGGCGACGACGACACGGTGAAGCGCTGCCCGCCGTTCATCGACGCCATGACCTGCGGCTTCCTGATCCCCCTGTTTTGCGACGTGCGGGTGGAGAATGGCGAGTTCTCCTGGGACTGCGACCTGCCTACGCCCTTGCAGGCGCCGTTCGCCCGCGCGCCGATCGGCCTGCATGACGCCGCCCAGGTGGCCGGCACGCCGCTGTTCGAGCCCGACCGCTTCCTCATCAAGTTCCACAACCTCTGGACCGTCGAGGCGCCGGCGGGCTGGTCGCTGATGTTCACCCATCCGCTGAACCGCTTCGACCTGCCGTTCACGACGCTCACGGGGCTGGTGGACTGCGACCGCTTCCACGACGCCTTCATCAACTTCCCGGCCTACTGGCGCGACCCGGACTTCAGCGGCGTGTTGCCGAAGGGGACGCCGGTGGCGCAGTGCCTGCCGATCAAGCGCGAGACGTGGGAGCTGAAGACCGAGGCCTTCAGCGAGGCGGATGCGCTGGCGACCCAGGAGACGCTCGCCGCCATCGGCCGCGAGAAGGGCGTCTATCGCCGGCGGGTGCGGGGATAGGCCTCCAGAAACCTCGCACCTGCCGCGAGGTTTTCACGACTGGCGCGAAGACTTCTCACCCTCGGTGCGAGCGCTTGTCCCGCGACCGAGCGCGCTCCTAGCGTCCCGTCCGTGATCGGCCGACCCCTTGGCGCGGCCCGACCGGAGGACGTCGAGATGACCAGCAAAGCCCTGCGCCTGCACGCCGCGGCCATCGCGGCCGCGACCCTGACGGCGAGCGTGCTCGCCGCCGGCGCAGCCCAGGCCACCCAGGTGTTCAGCGACAATTTCAACAGCGAGAACGGGGGCGTCGCCGCGAACCCCTACACCAGCTTCGTCAACTGGACCGTCACTGGGGGTGAGTTCACCCTGGTCGAGGGCGCCCGCTGCGAGGGCGGGTCGGGCGGCTGCGTCGGCCTCGACGGACGCGGCGGCGGGCCGGTGGGCAACGAGTTCAACACCACCGCGAGCTTCGCCTACAGCGCCGGTAGCCAGGTCACGGTGAGCTACGACATCGCCGGCAGCCACGCCGACTGCGGAAGCTGCGCCAACGACGACCAATACGAAGCCGGCATCCTTTGGGGCACGGTTGGGCAGACGGTGAACGACCTGACCGTCGAAGGGTTCGACCAGGGGACCTTTACCGACAGCACGGGCATCATCCTCTTCGGCAACGGCTTCGCGGTCCCGCGCACCGCGCCGTGGACGACCCACACCTTCAGCTTCACGGCCACCGAGGCCGGTTCGTTCCAGTTCGATGTGCGCAGCTACAGCGTCGACGGGATCGGCCCGCTGATGGACAACGTGACCGTCGATGTGACCGGCGGCGTTCCCGAGCCCGCCACCTGGGCGCTGATGATCCTGGGCTTCGGCGCGGCCGGCGCGGCCTTGCGTCGCCGCCGGGAGATGCTCGCCGCCTGAGCCACCAAAGCCCGGGTTCGACGCGCCGCCGGTCCCGCGACCGGCGGCGTTGTCGTGTCCGCCTACGGCCCGGTGCGGGTCCTGGGCCGCTCCGAGGTCATCCCTTCACCGGAGAGAGATGCGCCTGACCCGAATGCCGGTGCGCGTGGGGCTGGTCGTGGTGGTCGTGGGGCGAGACGGCAATCAGGTTGACTGCGCCGAAGCGCACCCCGCGTTGCGAACGCACCAGATCGGCGAAGGCCCGGACGTCGGCGGTCGCGCCCTTGAGCATGACGCTCTCGAGCGTGTGCTGGTGGTCGAGGTGGACCTGGGTCACGGCCGCGACCAGTTCGTGGTGGGCGTGGCGCAGCTCGGACAGCCGTTGCGCCAGGGCGCGGGTGTCCCGGTCGTAGACATAGGACAGGTTGGCGACGCTGTACGCCGCCTCCGCATGGTCGGCCCGCCAGGCTTCCACGGCGTCGCGCACCATGTCGCGCATGGCCTCGGACCGGCTCTGATAGCTCCGCGCCGCGACGAAGCCGTCGAGGCGCTCCGCCAGGGGCTCGTCGATCGAGACGGTGATGCGCTGCATGGGATCCTCCAGCCGCCAGGGTTTCACGCGCCGCGCGGCGGTCAAGCCCGAGCAGGCTGAGCCGTTCCGGCGACCGGAACAGCGTCATTCCCGTAGCGACGGCCGACCCGGGCCGCCGTATGCGCTTTACAGGAATTCTTCCTACGGGGGTGGGCGTGCGCGGTTGGCGTCTCGTGCTGCTTGGGTCGGTCCTGGCCTTGGCGGCGGGGCCTGCGGAAGCCGAAGGCGCGGCCGGCGAGGCCGCGGTCGGCCCGGCGGTCTCGGAAGTGATCGTCACGGGCAGAGGCGGAGACCTTGTCGGTCAGGCGGACTCCGCCAACCAGGGCCAGGTCAGCGCGGCCGACCTGGCGCTGCGCCCCCTGCTACGCCCCGGCGAGGTCGTCGAGCAGATCCCCGGCGTGATCATCACCCAGCACTCCGGGAGCGGGAAGGCGAACCAGTATTTCCTGCGCGGGTTCAACCTCGACCACGGGACCGACCTGGCGATCAGCGTCGACGGCATGCCGGTGAACATGCCGAGCCACGCCCATGGCCAGGGCTATGCCGACCTCAACTTCCTGATCCCTGAGCTGGTGGAGCGGGTCGACTACGAGAAGGGCCCCTACTATGCGGATGTCGGCGACTTCGGCTCGGCCGGCGCCTTCCAGATCCGCTATCTCGACCGCACGGCGGACGGGCTGCTACGGGTCGAGGGCGGCCAGACCGGCTATGGCCGAGGGCTGCTGGCGGACACCTTCGGCATGGGTGGCGGCCGTTTGCTGCTCGGCGGCGAGATCGAACACAACGACGGCCCCTGGACCCAGGGCGACAACGAACGCAAGCTGAGCGGCATCGCGCGGTGGTCCGGCGGCGACGCGGCCAACGGCTGGTCGCTCACCGCGCTCGCCTATCGCAATCTCTGGAACTCCACCGACCAGGTTCCGGCCCGCGCCATCGCCGGCCAGGCGGACCGCGTGGGCGCGCCCGCGCCGCCCGCCGCCGACCTGATCTCCCGGTTCGGTCGGATCGACCCGTCCGACGGCGGCCTGTCGAGCCGCTATTCGCTGAGCGGCGACTGGCGCCGGACGGACGTCGGCAGTCGAACCGAGATCTCGGCCTACGCCTTCTACTACGACCTCAACCTGTTCTCCGACTTCACCTATTTCCTCGACGACCCGATCCACGGCGACCAGATCGAACAACAGGACAAGCGCTATGTCTTCGGGGGCCAGGCGAGCCAGACCTGGAGCGGATTGTTCGGCGGCCGCACGGAGGCCAGCGTCGGCGTGCAGGAACGCACCGACCTGATCCACAACGGGCTCTACCACACCGAGGCCCGCGTGCGGCTCGACCTCAGAGCCGTCGACCGGATCGACGAAACCACGCTCAGCCCCTACGCCGAATTGCGCACGCACTGGACGCCCTGGTTCCGAACGGTGCTCGGCCTGCGCGGCGACGCCTTCTGGATGGATGTCGCCGACTTGGGCGGCGGGGGCCAATCCGGCCACGCGGACGCCCAGGTGCTCAGTCCCAAGGTCAACCTGATCTTCGGGCCGTGGGCCAAGACCGAGCTCTATCTGGACTACGGCCAGGGCTTCCACAGCGACGACGCGCGCGGCGTGGTCTCCTCGCTCGACCCGGCCACAGCCCTGCCCCGCTCGCAGGGCGGCGAGATCGGCGCCCGCACCACCATCATACCGAACCTGCGCTCGGAGCTGTCGTTCTGGCGGCTGGACCTCAAGTCGGAACTGGTCTGGGACGGCGACGCGGGGACCAACGCCCCCAGCGGCCCGACCCGCCGCTATGGCGTGGAGTTCGCCAACTGGTGGACGCCGACATCCTGGCTGACGCTGGACGCCGACTACGCCTGGAGCCACGCGCGCTTCGCCGACCGGGAGCCGGACGGGCCCTACGTGCCGGAAGCCCTGGTCTCGACCTTCGACGGCGGTGTCGCGGTCCATGATTTGCCGGGACCGCTGGAGCGATGGTCGGTCGGCCTGCGCCTGCGCTACTTCGGCCCGCGTCCGCTGACACAGGACGACAGCGTCCGTTCCAGGGCCACCACCCTGGTCTACGCCGACCTCGGCTATCGGCTGAGCCACAGGATCAGCCTCGGGCTCTCGGTGTTCAACCTGTTCGACAGCCGGTCCAGTGATATCGACTACTTCTACGCCTCGCGTCTGCCGGGCGAGCCCCCGGCAGGGGTGGACGACATCCACACCCATCCTTCGGAGCCGCGCGAGGTGCGGGCCTCGATCACGGCGGCCTTCTGAGCGACGGGGAGAGCCCGTTTCACGCCAGCTCCAGGGCCCGGCGCCACCGCCCGCGTCCACGACTTCGCCGCCCCTCTTGCGGGCTTCCGATCCATGCGCTAATACTGAACTAGATGGTTCAGTTTCAAGCCGCCCACCTCGACGCCTCGTTCGCCGCGCTGTCGGACGCCACCCGACGCGGGGTGCTGGAGCAGCTCGGCCGGTCGGAGGCTTCGATCACCGAGCTGGCCGACCGGTTCCACATGACGCTGACGGGCATGAAGAAGCACGTGGGCGTCCTGGAGCGGGCGGGACTGGTGACGACGCAGAAGGTCGGGCGCGTGCGCACCTGCAGGCTGGGCGCGCGCGGGCTTGAGGAAGAGGCGGCCTGGATCGAGGGGCACCGCCAGCTTTGGGACGCACGCTTCGACGCCCTGGACCGGGTCGTCGAGGACCTGAAACACAAGGAGAAGGTCGATGGATAGACGCACAACGGTCGAACGGACCTCGGACCGGGAACTGGTCGCGACGCGAAGCTTCGATGGGCCGGCGCGCCTGGTGTTCGAGGCGTGGACGAAGCCCGAACTGATCAAGCGATGGTGGGCGCCGGAGTCGTTCGGGATATCCTTCCTGTCCTGCGAGATCGACGCCCGCACCGGCGGCTCGTACCGGTTCGTGTTCGGCCACCCGGCCTCGGAACAGCCCATGGCCTTCTTCGGCCGGTACATCGAGGTCACGCCGCCGTCGCGCCTCGTCTGGACCAACGAGGAGGATGAGGCCGGGGCCGTGACCACGGTGACCTTCGAGGAGAAGGACGGCAAGACCCGGGTCGTGGTGCACGACCTCTACCCCTCGAAGGAAGCGCTCGACGAGGCCATCGCCTCCGGTAGCACGGGCGGGTGGCCCGAGCAGTTCGATCAGCTGGACGAGCTGCTGGCCAGCCAGGGCGCGAGCGCCTGAGGGCCTCGCCGGACCCGAAGGCGATCGTCAGGCGGCGGCCTCAGACGAGGCTGCCGCCGCCGTCGACGCGGACGACCTGGCCGGTCACATAGGTCGCGCGCATCAGGTAGAGGTAGGCCTCGGCCGCCTCCTCGACCGTGCCGCCGCGCGGCAGGGGCAGGTTGGCGGTGAAGCCCTTGATCGCCGCCTCGCCCATGCCTTGCACCTGCTCGCTCATGATCAGGCCCAGGCAGACGCAGTTGGCGCGCACGGGCGCCAGGTCGCGCGCCAGGCCCATGGCCAGGCCCTCGGTGGTGTGGGCGGAGGCCGCGGTGAGCGGCATGCCGGGCATCGGGCGGTGCGCCAGCATGCCGCCGGTCAGGGTGATGGAGCCGTCCTTGGCGATCTGGCGGATGGCGTATTTGGCGGCGCGGGCCGCGCCCCAGAACCGGACCTCCATCCGCGCCTTGCTGGCCTCGACGTCGAGGTCGCGGGTCGGGCCGAAGAAGTGGCCCCAGTCGCCGGCGGTGAACACCAGGTGGTCGAACGGGCCGGCGGCCTCGAAGAAGGCGGCGACGGAGGCTTCGTCGCGGACATCGACGACCACGCCCTGGGCGCCGCCGCCGAGCTTCGCCGCCGCCGCCTCGATGCGCCCGGCCTGGCTGGAGCCCACGACCACCTGGGCCCCGGCCTCCTGAGCCGCCGCCGCCACCGCGTAGCCGACGCCCGACGCGCCGCCGATCACCACCACCTTCGTTCCGTCCAGCTTCGCCATCATGCGGCTCCCTATGCGATGGACCGGAGGTTAGGGCCGGCGGCGCGCGCGACAAGGCGGGAGCCTATACCGGTATGGGAACTACCCCCGAGCCCCGCCCACGCCCAGGAACCTGGCCGCGGCGCTGGGGCGCAGGAAGATGCGGCCGTGGGACGCGGTGGCCAGGGCGTTGATGGCCAGACTCCGCAGCGGCGGGGCGGCGTTCACCGCCTCGCGCAGGGCCGCCTCGCCGGCGGCGCGGTCGCCGAGCTCCAGGAGGGCTCGGGCGAGGCCGATGCGCACGGCGGCGTCGTCGGGGCGGGCGGCCAGGGCCTGGCGGTAGAGCTCCGCGGCCGCGGCCGGTTCGTCATCGACGCTGAGGACCCCGGCCAGGCCCACCAGGGCGTCGCGACGCCCCGGCTCGGCGGCGCGGACGGCTTCGAACAGGCGGCGGGCCTCGGCGCGGTCGCCCCGGCCGAGGTGGGCGTGGGCGAGGGCGACCCGCAGCACGGTGGCGTCGGGACAGGCCGTCAGGCCCTCGCGCAGGACCGCGAGCGCCTCGTCGAAGCGCCGGGCCTGGCTGAAGGTCTCGCCGAGTTCGAGGAAGGCGATGGGATAGGCGGGGCGGCGCTCGATGGCGGCGCGGAGCTGGGCCGTGGCCTCGTCCGCCCGGCCAAGGTTGGCCAGCGCCTTGGCGAGCAGGGTCTCGGTGACCGGGTCGCGGCTGCGGCGGGCGGCCCGCGCCAGGGGCTCCACGGCCTCGGCGGCGCGGCCGCCGAGCAGCAGCGCCTGGCCCAGCAGCTGGGCGGCCTGGGCGTTGCCCCAGTTGGATTTCAGCACCCCTTCGGCCAGCCGCGCGGCCTGGGCGAAATCCTGGGCGCGCAGGGCCAGCGTCGCCCGCTCCAGGGCGTCCTGGACGGGGGTCGGCCGGGCGGCGGCCTGGGAGGCCGGGCGAGGAAACGGACGCTGCGACATAACCGGTGCGGGAGGGCGGACTGCGACCCTCCTGTGCGTCTTTTGCCGCCCGATTTCAAACAGAGGTTGCGGGCCTGGATTTCCAAAACCACCAAGACACCAAGGACGCCAAGAGGGTCTTTGAGGGGGTTTGGAACACGATGACCACAAAGTTCACGAAGACCACGAAGCCCTCATCAAATCCCTCGCGTGATCGGACATTGGCCTGCGGCCGGCTGGGTGATCCCCGACGTCTTCGTGACCTTCGTGGTCTTCGTGTCGAATGAGGGGAACCAACCACCTTGGCCTCCTTGGCGTCTTGGTGGTCTCGCAAGGACGTAGACCCCACCAAGTGACATCGCCAAAAGGAAAGCGCCCCCGGATGGAGGCGCTTTCCGATCGTTTCGCGATCAAGCCTGGATCAGAACGGGACCCAGACGCCGCCGCGCCAGTAGCCACGGCCCTCGTGATACTCACGCCAGCGATGATGATCGTCCCAGCGCTGGTGGAAGTACCAGTGGTCCGGATGGACGGTGACGCCCCAGTCGGGCCGGTAGTGGTAGCGGTGGTCGACGTGCCAGCAGTCGCCGTCGCGGTTGCAGACGACCTCGGCCGACGCCGGGGCGGCGCTCAGCGCCACGACCGAGGCGGCGCCGGCGGCGGCCAGTCCGATCAACAGGGTCTTCATGGGGTCTCCAATCTGGTTGGGTTTGTCCCTGGGCTCGGAAACGGTCCGCGGCGGATCACGGTTCCGGCGATAACCCGCGCCCGGCGTCATCCCTAAGGCGGGGTTCCTGTGGCGTTCAGTCACCGTTCATGTCGAAAATGAAACCTGCACTATGGGACTGACGGCGCGTCCGATGCGGATGGCGCCGGGGATGCTTGGGGGTGTGCGATGGCGAGCGAAACTCCGTCATCGGGGAAGATCGTGGCCGGCGCGGTCGCCGTGGGCGCCGCCGCGGCCGCCGTGGGCGCCCTGAGCTCGCACCTGAGCAACCTGTCCGGCGCGTCGGTGATGGGCGACGCCAAGCTCTCCGCCGCCTTCCTGAACCGCGCGACCTTCGGGGCCACGGACGCGTCGGTCGCGGCGCTCTCCAGCCAGGGGACCGAGGCCTGGTTCCAGACCCAGGCCAACGCCGCGCCCACCGCCGGCGGCGGCCCGGGCTATTGGGCCGCGACGCCGAACTTCCACCTGAACTTCGTGATGCGGCGGACCAACGACTTCCTGGTCGCCTACCAGCAGGCGCTGGCGGCGGCGCAGGCCGCGACGCCGCCGGGCGGCACGCCGGCCAAGGTCAACAAGCGCCAGGTCACCAGCCAGCAGTTCCAGGAGAGCTTCTGGGCCCGGGCGGTGACCGGCGACGACCAGCTGCGCGCGCGCATGGCCTTGGCCCTGTCCGAAATCATGGTGGTCTCGTTCTCGGGCACGACGATCACCGCGCGCATCGCCGCCAGCTGGTACGACATGCTGAGCGCGCACGCCTTCGGCAACTACTTCGACCTGATGAAGGCCGTGACCCTGCACCCGGCCATGGGGATCTACCTCAACATCATCGGCAACATGCAGGCCGACAACGATCCCACGCGCCATCCGGACGAGAACTACGGCCGCGAGATCATGCAGCTGATGTCGATCGGCCTGGTGAAGCTGAACAACGACGGCTCGCAGCAGCTGGACGCCAACGGGGCGCCCGTGGCGGCCTACAGCCACAACGACATCGCGGGCCTGGCCACGACCTTCACCGGCTGGGGCTGGTACAACGCCAAGCCCAGCGCGGCGACCTTCGCCAAGCAGCCGGGCGACGGGAGCGACACCGCCTCGAGCGACGTGCAGCCGCTGATCGCCTATCCGGCCTATCACTCGCAGCTGGCCAAGACCTTCCTGGGGACCACGATCCCCGCCTACACAGGCGCGCAGCCGACCACGGCGGCGGGCGCGGCGGCGCTGGCGGCCTATCAGGCGCAGGGGCTGGACACCGCGATCCGCACAGTCGCCAACCACCCGAACGTGGGGCCGTTCCTGGCGCTGCGGCTGATTCAGCGGTTCGTGACTAGCAATCCGTCGCCGGCCTACATCAACCGCGTGGCGACGGTGTTCAACGGCGCCGCCGGCGGGACGCGCGGCGACCTGTTCGCCACCCTGCAGGCGGTGCTGACCGACACCGAGGCGCTGAGCCAGACGCCGACCAGTTCGCCCACCGCCGGCAAGCTGCGCGAGCCGGTGGTCCGCATGGCGCATTTCCTGCGCGCGACCGGGGCGCAGTCGACCGCGGCGGCCACCACGCCCAGCGGCAACTGGACGCCCTATGAGGACTTCTCCGCGCCGACCGCGCTCGCCCAGGCGCCGCTGAGCGCGCCGTCGGTGTTCAACTTCTGGGCCTTCGATTTCACGCCCAACGGCTCGGCGATCGCGCAGGCCGGCAAGGTGGCGCCGGAATTCCAGGCGGTGGATGTGCTGACCGTGGCCGGCTACGCCAACACCATGACCCAGGTGGTGCAGGCCAAGGGATGGCCGGGCGGCGACGTGGTCACGACCTACGCCGGCGAGATCGCGGCGCTGACGCCCGCCAACGCGACCGCGGCGGACAACGACCAGGCGCTGATCGACCGGCTGAACCTGCTCTATTTCGGCGGCCAGATGAGCCCGACGCTGTCGGCGCGGCTGACGCGGGTGATCTCGAGCACGGGAGCGGACGTAAAGGCGCCCACGGCGGCGCAGCGGGCGCAGATCCGGTTGGACAAGACGCGCAACGCGCTGCTGATCGTGACCACCTCGCCCGAATATCTGGTCCAGGCTTAAGGGGGCGGCGATGACCCAGAAAACCTCCCCCTCCAAAATGTCATCTCAGGGAACCTCGCGGCGCGACCTGCTGGCCGGGCTGGCGCTCTATGGCGCCGCCGCGCCGCTGGCGATGAACCTGTCGGCGATCGGCAAGGCGGCGGCCCAGGCGGCCGGGCCGGGCGCGGGCTATCGGGCGCTGGTCTGCATCTTCCTGACCGGCGGCAACGACAGCCACAACCTGGTGCTGGCCACCGACGCCGGAAGCTGGAGCCAGTACTTCACCGCCCGCAACGCCGGGACCGATCCCATCGCCCTGATGCCGCCGGGCACGGCGCCGGTGGCGATCGGCGCGACGTCGCCGGTGACCGGCCGGGCGGTCAAGACCACCAGCCAGCCGGAGTTCTGGGGCGGGGTGCTGCCGATCACGCCCAGGACCCCGCAGCAGGTTCCGCCGGCCAACCAGACCGGCGCCGGCCCGCAGACGCGGACCTTCGCCCTGCACCCGATGCTGAAGGCGACCCAGGGGCTGTTCGCGGCCGGCAAGGTGGCGGCCATCGCCAATGTCGGCACCTTGCTCGCGCCGCTCTCCAAGACCGACTATCAGCACCCGACCAGCACGACGCCGATCCCGCAGCGGCTGTTCAGCCACGCCGACCAGCAGGCGGCCTGGCAGTCGGGCAATCTGGACGGCTCGGCGGTCGGCTGGGGCGGGCAGATGGCCGACGCCTTCCAGGCCGCCTCGCCGGGCGGCGGCGACTTCGCCTCGATCACCACGGCGGGCAACACGCCGTTCCCGCAGGGGGCCACGACGCGCGGCTTCCGGATCAACTACACGGGCAACAAGGCCGCGGCCCAGCCGATCACCCTGGCGGTGGCGAGCGGGAGCTTCAACGAGTCCGCGAGCTTCCTCGCCGAGTTCAAGGCCAACCTGCAGGACGGCTCGTCGTCCAACCAGCTGGTCCAGACCTATGCCGCGGCGGTGGCCCGCTCGATCCAGACGTCGAGCACCTTCACCGCCGACCTGTCGGCCGCCGGCGGGCCCTATACGACGGTGCCTGTCCCGCCCGCCTTCACCGACCCGATCGCCGCCAAGACGGTCGACAATCCGATCGCCGACCAGCTGGAGGCGGTGGTGCAGACGGCCGCGGCCCACGCGGCGCTGGGCGTCAGCCGGCAGGTGTTCTTCGTCCAGTACGGCAGCTTCGACACCCACGACGGCGAGAACCCGCGCCAGGGCCTGCTGCTGGCGCAGCTCGACCACGCGCTCGCCTACCTGGACCAGGCGCTGAGCGCGGTGGGGCTGTCGAACGCGGTGACGGCCTTCACCGCCTCGGACTTCAACCGCACCTTCACCACCAACGGCGACGGCACCGACCACGCCTGGGGCGGCCACCACCTGGTGGCGGGCGCGGCGGTGAAGGGCGGCGACCTCTACGGGACCTATCCGACCCTGGGCGTCGACAAGGCCGCGTCGGGCTCCACGCCGGCCTTCGCCAACCCCGACGGCG
>JAFEDM010000167.1 GCA_018241625.1 Pseudomonadota bacterium
GGCGGACGCACCATGCGCTTGCGCGCCGGCTTCTCTGGGGGCTTGTCGTCTTCGCTCATCGAAGGGCGCTCATTCGGCGGCGGCAGGTTGCTGGGCGCTTCGCCGAGCGCCACCACGCCGACGCCGCCGTCGATGCCGCCCGCCGCGCTCGGCCATCAGCGACAGCAGGATGCCTTCGCGCAGGCCCCGGTCGGCGACGCGCACCCGGCTGCAGGGCCACAGCTCCTGCACCGCCTGCAGGATCGCCGCGCCGGCCAGCACAAGGTCGGCGCGGTCTGGCCCGATGCAGGGCTCCGCGGCGCGGCCCTGGGCGCTGAGCCCCATCAGCCGCTGGGCCGCCGCGTCGCACTGGCCGCGGGTCATCCAGATGCCGTCCACCAGGTTGCGGTCGTAGCGCGGCAGGTTCAGGTGCAGGCCAGCCAGGCTGGTGATCGCGCCGGAGGTGCCGATCAGATGGGCGCGATCAGCGTCGAACACCTCGCGCAGCGGATCGGCGCGGCGGAAGGCGCCGATCTCGGCCTTCACGGTGTCGACCATGGCGCGGAACCAGGCGTCGGTGGCGGCCTCTCCCTCGGGGAAGCGCTCGGCCAGCGTCACCACCCCGATCGGCACCGACAGCCAGGCCGTCAGCGGCGGCATGCCGGCCGGCGGCGCGTCCTTCAGATCGACCCAGGACAGCTCGGTCGAGCCGCCCCCCACGTCGACCACCAGGGCGGCCTCGGAGCTGCGATCGATCAGGTTCAGGCAGCCCGCCACCGACAGGCGCGCCTCCTCCTGCGGCGGGATGATCTGCAGGCGCAGGCCGGTCTCGGCGAAGACCCGGTCGATGAAGCCCTGGCCGTTCTCGGCCATGCGGCAGGCCTGGGTGGCGATGGCGCGCAGGCGCAACACGCGGCGGCGGCGCAGCTTCTCGGCGGCGACCTTCAGCGCCGCCAGCGCCCGGTCCATGGCCGCCTCGGACAGGCGGCCGGACGCGGCGAGCCCCTCGCCCAGCCGCACGATGCGCGAATAGGCCTCGACCACGCGAAAGGCTCCCTGCCCTTGCGGCGTGGCGATCAGCAGGCGGCAGTTGTTGGTGCCCAGGTCGAGCGCCCCGTAGTAGGGCGGCTCTCCGGAATGCCTTTCCCGGCCGCTGGCAGCGGCGACGGGCGCGCGCGGCGCCTCGGTCATGGACCAAATCCGTCCTTCGCAGGCGCCGACCCCACCGGGGCGCCTCACTTCGACGCGAACCTAGCAGGACGCTTCGCCTCTCGGAAGACTGGCCTTGAACGGAGGGTTTTGGACGCTACGTTCACCTCCCGGTTAGAAGCGGGGTGTTAGAGTCGCGCGTTATGAACACGCCGAGCGCAAAATTCGCCATTGGCCAGGTCGTGCGGCACCGCGTGTATCCCTTCCGCGGCGTGATCTTCGACGTCGACCCCACCTTCTCGAACACCGAGGAATACTGGCTGTCGATCCCGGAGAACATCCGGCCGCACAAGGACCAGCCCTTCTACCACCTGCTCGCCGAGAACGAGGAAAGCTCCTACGTGGCCTATGTCTCGGAGCAGAACCTGCTGCCCGACGACACAGGCGAACCGGTCGGCCATCCGCAGGCGGGCGTGCTGTTCGAGTCGTTCCGCGAAGGCCAGTACAAGCTGCGCCCGCGGATCAGCCACTAAACCTGACGCTCTGAAATCTAGGACGAGGCCTCGACGTTCGGGTCGAGCTTGTGGGCCTGCGCCTTGTCCGCCTCACCGCCCGGCCCGTCGCCCAAGGTCACGCGCACCTCGCCCCTCGCCTCGAGCACGCGCGCATTGCGCGGCTCGAGCTTCAGCGCCGCGTCGTAGAAGTCCCGCGCCAGCAGGAGGTCGCCGAGCTCGCGGTAGGTGTCGCCCTTGGCCGCCAGGGTCATGGGATCGCCGGGCGTCACCCGCAGGGCCGCGTTGAAGTCGCGCAGCGCCCGGTCATAGTGGTTCATCTGTTTCCAGGCGACGCCGCGGTTGAACAGCACCACGTCGTCCTTGGGATTGACCTTCAACGCCTTGTCGAAGTCGGCGATGGCCAGTTCGGGCTTCAGCTCGGCCAGGTAGAAGTCGCCGCGGGCGTTGAGCGCGGTCGGGTTGTTGGGGTCGATCTCCAAGGCGGCGTCGAGGTCGGCCTGCGCCGCCTTGGCGCGCTTGCTCTTGCCCTCCGCCACCCAGCTGTGGCCGCGGGCGGCGAGCGCCTCGACGTTACGGGAATTATGGCTGAGGGCGCGGTTGAAATCGTCGCGGCCGTCGGCGAAGCGGCCCTGGCGCACGAACAGCCGGCCACGGTCCACCAGGGCCCGGTCGGATCCCCCCTTGGCGCCGCGGTCGTAGGCGGCCAGCGCGCCGTTGATGTCACCGAGGGATTCCAGGGTCTCGCCGAGCGCGGCCTGGACGTCCGGCAGGTTCGGATTGGCGGCGAGCTGGGCGCGATAGCCGTCGGCGGCCTTCCTCAGCTCCTCGACCGTGGCCGCGCGCGCCGCGGCGGACACCGTCAGCGCCGCGCAGACCAGCAGGGGCAGCAGGCGTCGGGTCATTTGGTCCCCGTGGACTTGAATTCGTCGCTAGTCATGGCGGTCTTCAGCGCCTGCTCCGACAGCGGCTTCCGCGAGCTTACCGGCGCCAGCGGCCCCCAGCCGGTCCAGTCGCGGGCGAAGGCGGCGCGCACGTCGGCGGGCGTCGTGTCCTCCATCATCACGTCGAAGAC
>JAFEDM010000168.1 GCA_018241625.1 Pseudomonadota bacterium
ACCGGAAACGTCACCGTGTGCAGTAGCGACGATAGCCGTCGGCGCCGAGGTAGGTGCCGGTGCGTGCATCGAAGCTGCGGTAGGCCGCCCGGCAACGGGCCCGCCAGTCGGCGTCGTTGCGGTGCGCCTCGTAGTAGTTCTGGTCGTGGCTGGAGCCGGCGATCGCGGCGCCCAGGATGAAGCCGAGGATTCCGGCGGCGACCGCGGCTCCGCCGGTGTCGCGATCCTCGTAGCGCCCGTCCCGATAGACGAAGCTGCGATGATATCGCCGTTCGGCCCGCAGGCGCTCGCGGCACTCGCCGGGACGTTCGTGGGCGTAGCAGCCGTTGCGGCCGCGGCCGTCGTCATAGACGCCGGGGCGTGGGCCCCCTGGGTGTGGGCCGCCGGGGTAGGGCTGGGCGATCGCCGCGCTGGAAAAGGTCACCGCGGCCGCCACGGCTGTGGCGATCATCTTACGGCTCATGCGCATCGTCCTTGATTTCGACGCCTGAGCGGCCGCCGATCGCGGAGCCCGAATCTTAGGCTTCGTCCCGACGGCCGCCGAAGGCCTCAATGCTTTGGCTGCCCGTGGTCCAACTCGGGTTGGGCGGCGTGGCTGGGGCCGTGGTGGCCTCGGTGATGATGACGATGGTGTCGATGATGCGCATGGGCATGCGCATGGTGATGGCGTCCGTGGTGGCGCCCATGATGGTCCGCGTCGGCCTCGGCCCCATGACCGCTGGCCGGCATGGACGGAGCGGTCGCCTGGGCGCCCGCCGCCTGATGTGGGGGCGGGGATTTGCCGGGCTGTGCAAAGGCGGGCGCCGCGGCGAGGGCGAGCACCAACGGCGCGATCTTGAGAAGCGAGGTCATGAGCGATCTCCTGACGTTTCGTCAGGCGATCTTGTCGCGCCCCCACGGTGATCCCTTGAGCGAGATCAATGGCGGATCAATGGGCGTCCTTCGACCCGACAAGCACAAGCCTCCGCATCCTTGCCAAGGCGGGAAGTCTCGCTAAGAGAGCGACCCTTCCGGCGAACCGGAATGCGCCAGCGACCGGATTTGCTCTACGATGGCGGTCATTCCCGCACGCGGAACCGGCGCCTTGGAGGATCGAAGCCTGGCGAAGGAGATCGCCAAACTCTGCAAGGCGGCGGACCAGATAGCTTGGAAAGTAGGTTGAGTTCCGAAAATAACCCATTGAGCGATAGGCATCATTTGCTCTGCGTAGCCCCCATGATGGACTGGACGGACCGGCATTGCCGGAGCCTGCACCGGACGCTGAGCGGGCAGGTGCTGCTCTATACGGAGATGCTGACGACCGGGGCGGTGCTGCATGGGGACCGGGAGCGGCTGCTGGCGTTCGACGCGGGCGAGCATCCGGTGGCGCTGCAGCTCGGCGGGTCGGACCCGGCCGATCTAGCGGCGGCGGCGCGGATCGGCGAGGCCCGGGGCTATGACGAGATCAACCTGAACGTCGGCTGCCCGTCGGATCGGGTTCAGTCGGGCCGGTTCGGCGCCTGCCTGATGCAGGAGCCCGAGCTGGTGGCCGAGTGCATGGCGGCTATGGGCGCGGCGGTGAAGGTCCCGGTGACGGTGAAGTGCCGGATCGGCGTCGACGACCAGGACCCGGAGGAGAGCCTGTTCCGGCTGGTGGACCTGTGCGCCGCCGCCGGCGTGCGCCAGTTCGTGGTCCATGCGCGCAAGGCGATCCTGAAAGGCCTGTCGCCGAAGGAGAACCGCGACATCCCGCCGCTGAACTACCCACTGGTCTATCGCCTGAAGGCCGAGCGGCCGGATCTGACCATCGTGATCAACGGCGGGATCGGCTCGCTCGACGAGGCGGAAGAGCACCTGCGCCATGTGGACGGGGTGATGCTGGGCCGCGCGGCCTATCATGCGCCGGCGATCCTGGGGGAAGCCGACCGGCGGATTTTCGGGGCAGCCGGGCCGGACGTCAGCGCCGTGGAGGCGGTGGCGCGGTATCGGCCCTACATGGCGCGCGAACTGGCGGCGGGGACGCACCTGGCGGCCATGACCCGGCACATGCTGGGGCTGTTCCACGGCGCGCCGGGGGCGCGGACCTGGCGGCGGATCCTCACGGTCGAGGGCGTGAAGCCGGGCGCGGGGCTCGAGGTGGTGGACGCCGCCCTGGCGGCGGTCTCAGGCCAAAGGGACCTAGGGCTGCAGGATGAGCGCGGTGCGCGTCGCCTGGAAGCTGGCGAGGCGGCCTAGGAAGGTCATCCCGAGCAGGGAGGCGTCGAGCCCCTTCTCAATCACCAGGGCCTCGACGTTCTCGACCTTGGCGCCGGCGACGTTGACCTCGGCCAGCTTCACGGCCGCGGCGCGGGCCGGGCCCGAGGCGGTGGTCACCTTGTAGCCGTAGGCGAGCTTGGCGGGGTCGAAGCCCAGCCTCTCCGCGTCGGCCGGGGTCAGGGCGACCGCGGTGGCCCCGGTGTCGACCAGGAAGCGGATGTGGGAGCCGTTGACCAGGCCCTCGGCCCAGTAATGGCCGTCGGCGGATTTCGCGATCGCCATGGCCGTGCTGGGCGAGGCGGCCTGGGCTTCGATCTGGGCGGCGGCCTGCGACGAGGCGGCCGCCTGGGCGTTGGCGGCGCGCAGGGCCGGCATGCGGCCCGCCACCGTCATGATGGTCTCGGCGCTGACGATCGCCGACAGGCCGGCCAAGGCCGTCACCAGGCTGAATTTCAAAGCGTCGGACACGCGTTCCACTCGTCCGTCCCTGGCCCTGCTGGGCGGCAACAACGGTGGGAAGACTACGTCGGGTTGCGTTTTAGGACCGTGAACGGACAGGCTTAACCAAACATGGCCAGCTTTTCGGGGCGGATGCGGCTCTTGCGGGCGGGGAGCTCGGCCATGATGGCGGCGCGCTCGACGTCGGTGAACCGCGCCCACTGGGCGACCTCGCTGAGCTGGCGATAGCAGCCCATGCAGAGGCCGCTCTCGCCATCCACCACGCAGACCTTCACACAGGGCGTGGCGATGGCCTTCGGCGGACCGCCGGGCGGAGGGGCTGGGACCTGGCTCATGCCGGGATAGCGTAGGTGACGATGGCGTGGGCCGCCAGCCGATCGGGCGCCTCGGTCCAGAGCCGGACGTCGCAGACAGCGTTGCGCCGGCCGAGCCGCAGCATCTGGGCCTCGGCCTGCAGGTCGCCCGGCTTCGCGCCGCGCAGGAAGCTCATGTTCAGAGAGGACGTCACCGCCATCAGCTGGTCGCCGATGTGCGCCAGCACAAGGGCGTAGGCGGCGGTGTCGCTGAGCGACATCAGCGTGGGGCCCGAGATCACGCCGCCCGGCCGCAGCAGGCCTTCGCGGTAGGCGGCGACCACACGCACCCGCCCGGGCGAGACCTCGGTCACCGTGGGAAAGGCGGCGGGGACGGCGTCGGGGAAGGCCTTGCGCAGCAGGGCGTTCACGCCGGCGGCGTCCAACACAGGTTGCGGGGCGGCGGCGGTCGGCGTGGTCATGACCCTAGATGCAACCTCTTCCAAGCGCGTACAAGTAAATTGTAGTCATAAGTAATTCTATCTCAGTAACTGTTACGCATAAGATTAAATGAAGTTCATTGCTGTCAATTAATTTGAGAATCCGAGCTCGGTGGAGCAGATTTCGTTGGGGACTGTTCTGAGGGAGATACAAGATGAAAACCGCTCTTCTTCTCGCCGCCGTCAGCCTGGCGTTCGCGGGAACCGTCGCCGGCGCGGCCCAGGCGGGCTCGCGGCTCACCGACGTCGACTATCTGAAGGCCAACCGCTGCAAGGGCCTGGCCGAGGGGCTTGGCGCGGGCGATGTCGCCAGCCTGAGCGCCCTGATCAAGGCCGAGGGCGTCAGCCGCTCGGACACCATCTACACCGACGGACAGAAGCAGGAAGACCGCGCCAAGCGCGAGGCCAGCCATACGGACGGCAAGGAGCGCCTGACCGCCGAGCTCAACGGCGCCTGCGTCGCCTTCATCAGCGGCGGAAAGGAAACGGCCTCGGCCCGCTGAGCCGTCCCCCTCTTCGACAGACTCTGCCCAACTGGCGCGCCGCCCCTGCGGGTTGGCGCGCCTTTTTGTTGCGTTCGCCGCCTTGCCGACGCCCCGGGCGGAACCCTAGGTTCGTCTGCGCCTTTGGCTCATGGTGAAGGTGAGGGCGTCTGACATGAGGGCCGCGACAGCGTGAGTTCGCAGGGCGGAACCTCCGTGCTGGCGGCCGGCGACACCTGCTGGCGCAAGGCGCGTGCGCAGCGCGCGGCGTTCCTGGTGGACACCGAGGCCTATTTCACCGCCATCTACGACGCGATCGGCAAGGCGCGCCGCTCGATCCTCCTGATCGGCTGGGGCTTCGACCCGCGCACCCGTCTGTTCCCCGACGGCTATGACGGCCCGGACGACCCCGATGAGGTGGGCCGCATCCTGGTGGAGCTGGCCCGCGCGCGGCCGGAACTCGACATCCGCCTCTTGATCTGGCGCTCGGCCCTGCCGATCGCGGCCCAGCAGGAGTTCTTCCCCCACCGGGCGCGGGCCTTCTTCAAGGGCACGCCGGTGAAGTTCCGGCTCGACGACCAGGTCCCCTTCGGGGCGTGTCACCACCAGAAGGTGCTCGTGGTGGACGACCGCGTGGCCTTCTGCGGCGGCGGCGACATCTCGGTGGACCGCTGGGACACGCCCGGCCATCGCGACGGCGACGTGCGCAGGATCATGCCCGACCACGAATACCACGCCCCGCGCCACGAGGTGGTCATGGCGGTGGACGGCGAGGCGGCCGCGGCCCTGGGCGACCTGGCGCGCGAGCGCTGGCGCAAGGCGACCGGCGAGGTGCTGACCCCGCCGCCGGACGCCGGCGGCGATCCCTGGCCGGAGCATGTGCCGCCGGCCATGATCGACGTGGAGGTCGGCATCGCCCGCACAGAACCGCGGTGGCGCAAGGCCGCCGGCTGCGACGAGATCCTGCGCCTGACGCTGGCCTCCATCGCCTCGGCGAAGGAGACGATCTATCTGGAGAACCAGTACTTCACCTCGCCGATCGTCACGGAGGCTCTGGCCGAGCGGCTGACCGAGCCCAACGGGCCGGAAGTGGTGCTGATCTCGACGGGCCACGCGCCGTCCTGGTTCGACCACCTGACCATGGACCGGGCGCGGGGCGCGATGATCTGGCGGCTGCGCGCCGCCGACGTCTTCGGCCGGTTTCGCGCCTTCTGGCCCCGGACGCGAGGCGGCGACACCATCATCGTCCATTCCAAGACCAGCGTCTTCGACGACCGGCTGGTGCGCATCGGCTCGGCCAATCTCAACAACCGTTCGTTCGGCTTCGACACCGAGAGCGAGCTGGCGGTGGAGGCGGAGCGGGAGGAGACCCGGATCGCCGTCGCCGCCTTCCGCGACCGGCTGGTCGGACACTTCATGGGCCTGACCGGCGACACGGTGGCCAAGGCGCGCGCCGAGCTGGGCGGGCTGTGCGCGGCCATCGATCTCCTGAACCGCGACGGACGCCTGCAGCCGATCGAGCCGCCCAAGATGACGCCCGTGGGCGCCTTCATCGCCGGCTACCACCTGGGCGACCCGCAGGATGTGAAGGATTCCTGGAACGCCTTTCGCCGTCGCCGGCGGCGCTACGACCGGGTTCGCGACATGTACGAGCTCAGCCTGACAGCGGACCCGTCAGCTCGAAATCCATGACCAGCGGCAGGTGGTCGGACGCCTGCCGGGTGATCGGGGCGAAGGGCGCGAAGACTTCCAGCACCCGCACCTGCGGGCTGACGAACACATGGTCGATGCGCAGCACCGGCAGGGGCGAGGGGAAGGTGGCGGTGGGCGTCTGGCGGCCGGCCAGCCGCCGCGCCGGCGCCAGGCGCTGGACCAGGGTGCGATAGACCACCGAGGTCGCGGTCGCATTGAAGTCGCCCAACAGGATGGTCGGGCCGGTGCAGGCGGGATGCTGCAGCCAGGCGGGCCCGGCGAGGCAGGCGGCCTGGATCTGCTGCTCGCGCGGCACCAGGCCCAGGTGGGCGTTGATCACCTGCAGCGGCGCGCCATCCACCTCGACCTCGACCCAGAGCGCGCCGCGCGGCTCCAGCCGGCGGATGCGGTCGTAGCCGGGCAGGGCGCCCTTCTTGACCAGCTTCTCGGGAAGGCAGGTGAGGATGGCGTCGCCGTAGCGTTCCTCCTCCACCGTCAGCGCGGCGTTGAAATGGCAGGCCATGTCCAGGCCCTGGGCGATCTCGTGCGCCTGGTCCACATGGCCGGTGCGACGGCGGCCGACGTCCAGCTCCTGCAGGGCCACGATGTCGGGCTCCAAGCTAGCCAGCACGTCGACGATCCGGGCCACGTCCAGCCGCCGATCGTTCCCGACGCAGCGATGCACATTGTAGGTGACGATCCTGGGCATGGTCTCCGGATGAGCCGTGCACCGCGTCTGTGGCGGTGGCAAGGCTTGGAACGGTTGCTGCGCCGTTCGGTTCGCGCCACGGTAGCGCTTCGGCGTTGGAGGGGGCGACGATGCTGGGGTTGCTGGCGGCCGTAGTGATTCAGGGTGCTGGTCTGCCGCCTAATGCGGGTGTCAGCGTCATCACCAATCCAGATTGGAGACATGGTCCGTCTGGCGCCGACCTTATTCGTAGCTATCCGAAGGCCGCGCTTGCCGCGCATCTGGAAGGTCGCGCCGTCCTCCATTGCGGCGTCGCCGCCACCGGGGATCTGATGGGCTGCCGAGTGGTTTCTGAAGATCCAGCTGGATACGGTTTCGGCGAGGCGGCCTTGTCCTTGGCGCCGAAGTTCAAGATGAAGCCCCAACTCCGCGATGGCGCGCCAACCTCCGAAGGTCAAATAAACCTCCCGATCCACTTTTCGCTTCCAACCTCGCGACGGTGATCGAATGACGCTTACGTAAGCGTCATCTTCCCTCTCGGGAGCGATCCGCCTATGGTCGCGGCGCGCTGGATACGCCGTAAGCGAGCGGGCCGGCGCTTCGGCCGCGCACGATCTTCAGGACCCTTCCGATGAACCTCGACTTCACCCCCGAAGAAAACGCCTTCCGCGAGGAGGTCCGGGCCTTCATCCGCGACAACTATCCGGCCGAGCTGCGCAAGGCGCAGGACGAGGAGCGGCCGCTGACCAAGGCTGAGTACCTGATGTGGCACAAGGTGCTGGCCAAGAAGGGCTGGGTGGCGCCGTCCTGGCCGAAGGAATTCGGCGGCACCGACTGGACGCCGACCCAGAAATACATCTGGTCCGAGGAGAGCGCGCGGGCCGACACCCTGCCGCCGCTGCCGTTCGGCGTGAACATGCTGGCGCCGGTGATCTACACCTTCGGCACCGAGGAGCAGAAAAAGAAGTTCCTGCCGGGCATCTACAACGGCGAGGTCTGGTGGTGTCAGGGCTACTCCGAGCCGGGCGCCGGCTCCGACCTGGCCAGCCTGAAGACCAAGGCCGAGCGCATCACCGGCGACGACGGCAAGGAATACTACCTGGTCAACGGCCAGAAGACCTGGACGACGCTGGGCCAGCACGCCGACTGGGGCTTCTTCCTGGTCCGCACCGACCCGAACGCCAAGCCGCAGGCCGGCATCAGCTTCCTGTTGATCGACATGAAGAGCCCCGGCGTTACCGTGCGCCCGATCATCACCCTGGAAGGCGGCCATGAGGTCAACGACGTCTTCCTCGACAATGTGAAAGTGCCGGTCGAGAACCGGGTCTTCCACGAGAACCAGGGCTGGACCTGCGCCAAGGCGCTGCTGGCGCATGAGCGCAGCGGGATCGCCGGCGTGGCGCGCTCGAAGCGCAACCTCGAGAAGCTGCGCTCCATCGCCACCACCGAGCGTTCGGACGCCGGCGGCCCGCTGCTGGGCGACGCCTTCTTCCGCCGCAAGGTGGCCGAACTGGAGATCGACCTGACGGCGCTGGAGTTCACCGAGCTGCGCGTGCTGGCCGGCGAGGCCAGCGGCAAGGGTCCGGGCCCGGAAAGCTCGATCCTGAAGAT
>JAFEDM010000169.1 GCA_018241625.1 Pseudomonadota bacterium
GCGCTCGCCAAGCGGTAGGCGCCGTCTGAAGCTGAAATGAGGAGGCGCCGGGGCTCGCGAGACCCCGGCGCCTTTTCTTTTGGCCTTAGGGCTTCAGCCGCGCGGCGATGACCTTCGCCGAGCCGCTTAGCGTGGCCGTCGCCGCATCCGGCCCGACCGCCAGCTTGTAGGTCCCGGCGTCCACCCGCCAGCCGTGGGCGGCGGTGTCCCAGTCGGCCAGCATCCGCGGCGGCGCGGCCAGCGTGACGCGGTGGCTCTCGCCGGGCTTCAGGGTGACCTTGCTCCAGGCCACCAGCCGCTGCTGCGTCCGGTTGGGTTCGGCGGTGAGATAGACCTGCGGCGTGTCGGTCCCGGCCACGGCGCCGGTGTTGGTCACCGTGAAGCTGACCGTCACGGTCTTGCCGCCGGTCACCTTCAGGTCGGCGTAGCGGAAGCTCGTGTAGGAGAGGCCGAAGCCGAACGGATAGAGCGGCTTGTCGCCGGACCTGGCGAAGGCGCGGTAGCCGACGTCGGATCCCTCCGTGTACGTCACCGGGAAGGGCCGGATGTTCGGATTGGGCGTCAGGGTCTCGACGATATGCTGGTCCGCGCCCGGCAGCACCGGCCGGGCAAGCTGGCTTTCGCCGGCGGGGAAGGTGGCCGGCAGACGGCCCTGCGGGTTCGCCGCGCCGAACAGGACGCGGGCGACCGCCTGGCCGCCGCGCGACCCGCCATACCAGGCCTCGACGATGGCCCCCACCTGGTCGCGCCAGGGCATCAGGACCGGGCCCGCGGTCTCCAGCACCACCACGGTGTTGGGGTTGGCCTTGGCGACGGCGGCGATCAGGGCGTCCTGGTCGCCGTCCAGCTTCATGGCGATGTCCATGCCCTCGGTCGACCATTGGGTGGCGAAGACGATGGCCACCTTCGCCGTCTGGGCGAGATGCGCCGCCTCCACCGGGTCGGCGCCGTCGTAGTAGGCGACGCCCTGTGGCCGATGCCTGGCGATGGCCTTGAACGGGGGATCAGGATGGAAGACCTGGCCGCCGCCCCACTGCGGCGCGCCCGGCAGCTTCGGATAGGTGGTCGAGTCCACCGGAATCACCTGGGATGAGCCGCCGCCGGAGATCACGCCCACGTCGGCGTGGCCGCCGATCACCACGATGGGCGCCGGTCCGTCAGCGAGGGGCAGCAGGCCGCGGTCGTTCTTGAGCAGCACGATCGCCTCTTCGGCGGCGCGCTGCGCGACGGCGCCGTCGGCCGCCGTGTCCAGCCCGCCGGCTTTCACCGGATCGTCGACCGCGCCCACGGCGAACAGGCTGCGCAGGTAGCGATGCGCCATCTCGTGGATCCGGGCGGCGGGGACCTCGCCCGCGTCCACCGCCGCGCGCAGGGGCTTGTCGAAGAACACCTGCTTGTCGAGCTGCTGGCCGCTCTGCTGGTCGAGGCCGGCCATGGCCGCGCCGACGCCGTGGACCGCACCCCAGTCGCTCATGGTCCAGCCCGGCCAATGCCAGTCCTTGCGCAGCACCTGGGTAAGCAGGAACGGGTTTTCGCAGCCGTAGGTCCCGTTGATCCTGTTGTAGGCGCACATCACCGATCCGGGCCTGCCGGTCTCCAGCGCGATCTCGAACGCCAGCAGGTCGCTCTCGCGGAAGGCGGCCTCGTCGATCCGGGCGTCCAGCACCATGCGCCCGGTCTCTTGGTCGTTGAGCGCGAAGTGCTTCAGGGTCGAGACGATGTGGTTCGACTGGACGCCGGCGATCACCGCGCCGTCCAGGGTTCCGGCCAGCAGCGGGTCCTCGCCCAGATATTCGAAGTTCCGGCCGTTGCGGGGATCGCGCAGCAGGTTCACGCCGCCGGCCAGCAAGGTGTTGAAGCCCTTCTGCCGGGCCTCCTTGCCGATCATCGCGCCGCTGGCGAAGGCCAGCTCCGGGTCCCAGGTCGCGGCCAGGGCCATGCCCGAGGGCAGGGCGGTGGCGTCGTCCTTCGGGCCGCGCCCGGCGTTGGCCACGCCCAGGCTGGCGTCACTTTCGGTGAGCGCCGGAACACCGAGCTCGGGAAGGCCCGGCATCCAACCCGCCGCGATCTGCACATCGGCGGGCC
>JAFEDM010000016.1 GCA_018241625.1 Pseudomonadota bacterium
CATCGGCCTCCAGGTCGGCGTAGAAGAGGTTGTAGGGCGGCGACATGCGTCGTTCGGTCCACGTTCCCGCGGGCTTCAGCGACGCGGACTTGGGCGTCGAGACGCGCAGCACCCCGCCGTCGCATCGCGCCGAGACCTGCCGGGCCAGGAAGGCCGGGCGCGCGCCCCATTCCAGCCCCGTGGCGTTGGCCGCGCCCAGGTTCATCCGGGCCGGCGCCTCGGCGGTCGTGGTGGCGCCCAGGATCGGGTTGAAGCAGAGGGCCGCGCCGCGCAGGTTCTGCAACTCGTCGGAGACGTTCCAGACCAGGGCGCGGTCGAGCAGGATTTTGCCGCGCTCGATCTCGCTCTCCGGCGCGCTGGCCCAGGCCGCGAGACAGCCCGCCTGGTCGCGCCGTTCACAGGGCGGCAGCGGCGGCTTGTCGGCCGCAACCACGGTCTCGATCAGATAGGCGCCAGCGAGCCTGGCCCGTAGCGCCGGATTGGGCGCGATCTCCTCGGCGACCAGCCGTTCGGCCATCGCACCGCCCTGCTCGACGCCCACGATCAGGAACGGCCGGCCGTCGCCGTAGTGGTCGCGCCATTGCCGGAAGGCCGCCGCCACGTCGGCGTAGGGAAACCGCCGGGCCTCCTTGGCGTCGTCGCTGAGACTGAGCAGGCTGTAGAGCCCCGCCTGGCGGTAGCGCGGCGCGAAGATGCGGCCGACCCGCTCGAAGGGCCCGACGTAGTTGGGCGCCATGACCCGCCGAAACAGCCGATCGGCCTTGGGGTCGTCGTAACGGTCGTTCCAGTCGCGCCCGCCCTCGAAGGTCGTGGGCGAGACGAAGAAGACGTCAGCCGCCGGCGCGCCCGCCGCGGGCGTCTCCGGATGGTCCGGCAACAGGAACCAGGCTTGGCGCTGCCCATAGTCCGGCGCCGGCGGCGGGCGATAGGTCTGGAAGGGCGTGCGCGGATCCAGCGACCAGCGGATGAGGTCGCCGCGAAAGCCGATCACCGCGGCGCTCAGCAGCAGCGCGATGACCAGGAGCCCGCCCGCGACCCAGCGCTTCGAGCCTGGCCGCGCCTCGCTCATGCTCAGCGGTAGGGGTCCGGCTGGCTGAGGTAGCCTCGGACATAGTCGCCGATCCCCTCCTCCAGCGGCGTCATGGGCCGCGCGTAGCCGGCGGCCTTCAGCCGTTCCATCCTCGCCTCGGTGAAGTACTGGTACTTGTCGCGGATCGCCGGCGGCATCGGCGTGTAGTCGATCTGGGCGTTCTTGCCGGCCGCCGCGAACACCGCGCGCGCCATGTCCTCAAAGGTCCGCGCTTCGCCTGAGCCCAGGTTGAAGATCCCGTTCACCTGCTCATTCTGCGTCAGCCACTGGGTGATATCGGCCACGTCGCGGACATAGACGAAGTCGCGCTTCTGGCCGCCGTCGGGCACGCCCTCGCGGTAGCTTTTGAACAGCTGCACGCCCTGGCCGTCGCGGACGTGTGGCCAGATCTGCGAGGCCACCGACTTCATGGAGCGCTTGTGCTCCTCGTTGGGGCCGTAGACGTTGAAGAACTTCAGGCCCACCCACTGCGGCGGCGCATAGTCCCGCGCCGCCTGGCGGATCGCGAAGAGGTCGAACATCGCCTTCGACCAGCCGTAGGTGTTGAGCGGACGCAGCGCCGCCAGGGCCTCATAGCTGTTGTCGTCGTCGAAGCCGTGTTCGCCCGCGCCATAGGTCGCCGCCGACGAGGCGTAGATCAGCCGGCGCTGCCGGTCGGCGCACCAGCGGAACAGGTCGCGGCTGAGCGTGAAGTTCGAATGGACGATCTTGTCGGCATCCGGCTCGGTGGTCGACGACACGGCGGCCATGTGGATCACCGCCTCCACGTCGCGCCAACGTTTTTCCAGCCAGTCGAACATCATCTCCGGCGCCACGAAGTCGCCGATC
>JAFEDM010000170.1 GCA_018241625.1 Pseudomonadota bacterium
AAGCCCGACCATCAGCTTCTGGAGACCGGCATGGCCATCATCGCCATCCTCATTTTTCTCGCCGTCTTCGCGGCCCTGAACCGCATCGAATTCGGCCGGTTCGACTGACCCTGGCCTCCCGCCATGGCTGAGCGCGGCGCCGCCCTGGTCACCGGCGGGGCGCGGCGCATCGGCCGGGCGTTGGCGGTCGCCGCCGCCGAAGCGGGCTACGATGTCGCCCTGCATGTCCGCAGCATCGACGATGCGGCCGAGGCTGCCGCCGGCGACCTGCGCGCCCGTGGCCGCAAGGCCGTCATCCTGACCTGCGACCTGCGCCAGGAAGCCGCCGTGGTCGCCCTGGTGGGCCAGGCGGAGAACGAGCTCGGGCCGGTCACCCTCTTGGTCAACAGCGCCGGCGTGCTGGAGGAGGACGCCTTCGAGGCCATGAACCGCGCCTCCTGGGACCTGCACATGGAAACCAACCTGCGCGCGCCCCTGGTGCTGGCCCAGGCGTTCGCGCGCCGCTTGCCGCCCGGCCGGGACGGGCTGATCGTCAATGTCCTCGACCGCGCCGACCCCGCGCCGGGCGCGCCCTTCACCCATGCCCTGAGCCGCGCCGCCCTTTGGGAAGCGACCCGGCTGCTCGCCCCGGCCCTCGGACCTCGCGCGCGCGTCGCCGGCCTGGGCCCCGCGACCGGCCCGCTCGCCGAAGCGGATCCCGCCGCCCTGGCCGACGGCCTGGCCCGGCTGATCGCCGGCGAGGCGACCGGCGAATGGCTGGGCGTGAGCTGAGCGCAGGTTGGACGCCGCCGGGCGCGGGGGTTATGCCGGAGGCCGACAAGCGGAAGGCGCGGCATGGATTGGCGGAACCAGCAGGACTACCAGGCGGCCATCCTCGAGGACGTCGAGGTCCGGGTGCGCTGCGGCCTGCATCCGTGGGAGCAGCATCCCGAGCGGCCGAACCGCCTGCTGGTGTCCGTCGAGATGTTCACCTCCGCGGAGTTCGACGCCGACGGCGGGCGCGCCTATCTCGACTACGACCGCGTGCGCGACGAGATCCTGCGCTGGCCCGCCCTGGACCATACGCCGCTGCTGGAAGACCTGCTGACCCGCCTCACCGACTTCGTGTTCGAGGAGCCGCTGGTCGAGGCCACGCGCATCCGCATCCGCAAGCCCGACATCTTCAGCGAAACCCGCGCCGCCGGCGTCGAGTGGTTCCGCAGGCGCAGGCCATGACCGCAGGTCCCGTCAAGGGCGCCGCCCTGGTCACCGGCGCCGGCCGGCGCGTCGGCGCCGAACTTGCCCGCGAGCTGGCCGATCTCGGCCGCGCGGTGGTGGTGCACTACCGCTCGGGCGCGGACGAAGCCGCCGCCGTCGTGGCCGAGATCGAGAGCCGCGGGGGCCAGGCCTTGGCCCTGCGCGCCGACCTGAGCGACGAGGCCGACTGCCGCCGCCTGATGGCCGAGGCCTTCACCGCCTTCCCGGACCTCGACATCCTGGTCAACAACGCCTCGACCTTCCGCTTCGACGAGCTCGCCACCTTCGAAAAGCCGGACCTGGTCAGCGCGCTCGACTCGAACCTGATCGGCCCGCTGCTGCTGATCCAGGAGTTCGCCGCCGAGCTCGCCGCCGACCGCGGGCTGGTGGTCAATGTGCTGGACCAGAAGGTCAATTTCCCAAACCCCGACTTCTTCTCCTATACGGTGGGCAAGGTCGCGCTGGCGGCGCTCACGCCGACCCTCTCGCTCGCGCTGGCGCCGCGCATCCGGGTCTGCGGCCTCTCGCCAGGCCTGACGCTGCCGAGCGGCGACCAGACCGAGGCCGACTACCAGCAGGCCGTGGGTGCGACCCTGACCGGCCTGTCGTCCTCCACCGCCGACCTGCGCCGCACCCTGCGGTTCATCGTCGAGACGCCCAGCCTCGCCGGCCAGAACCTCACCGTCGACGGCGGTGAGACCCTGATGCGCCGGCCGCGCGACGTGGCGTTCGACGTCCAGGCGCACAAGGACTGAGACCAACCGGCCCTTTGGTTCATCGCCCAAGGGCTGTATTGGGGCCGGGAAATGATCCAACTCCAGTTCTCGCGGCGCTATTCCATGGCGCACCGGCTGCTGCACGACGCGGCCAGCAAGTGCCTGACGCCGCACGGCCACAACGAGATCGTCACCGTCACCCTGCGCCCCAAGGCGGCGATGGACTTCGGCGCCTCGAACATGGCCGCGCCGTTCGCCGAGCTGAAGCGCCGCTGGCACGCCTGGATCGACGAGGCGGTCGACCACGCCTTCCAGGTCAACGCCGACGATCCGCTGATCGGCTTCTTCCGCGCGCACGAGCCGCAGCAGCTGCCGCGGCTGATGGTGATGCACGGCGACCCGACCACCGAGGCCCTGGCCATCGCCTTCCTCTTGAAGCTCAGCGCCTTCCTGGCCGACGACGGCCTGCCGTTCGAGGCCAAGGAGGTGGCCATCGAGGAGACGCCCACCAACCGCGTGGTGATCACCGCCGACGACTGGGCGGCCTCCGGCGCGACCTGGCGGCCGGGCGGCTGGGCCACGCGCCCAGACATGAGCATCAACGACCTCTAGAGCCCGCCGCCGCGATGACAGCCATCCGCACCGTCATGACCCGGGTCTTCGTCTCCGGCCTGAAGGTTCAGGCTGAAATCGGCGTCTATCGCCACGAGATCGGCCGGGTGCAGCCCCTGGTGCTGGACGTCGAGCTGGACGTGCCCACCGCCGGCGCCGCGCACCTGTCCGAGACCCTGAACTATGAGGCGATCCTCAAGGCCGCCCGCGACATCGCCGCCGGCGGCCACATCGAGCTGGTCGAGACCTTCGCCGAGCGCCTGGCCCACGCCTGCCTGGCCGACCCGCGGGTCACCCAGGCCAAGGTTCGCGTCCAGAAACCCTTGGCCCTAGCCCCCGACGCCACGGCGGCGGGCGTGGAGATCACAGTCGTCCGCGACTGAATTACAAAAACTTATCGTTGTGAGAACGCCGATCGCTCCCAACATTAAGGCTGATCCCGATGGCTCCGGTCGGGGACCTGGGGCTGTGAATTGGGATCATACCGAAGGGGCCAAGCACCTCTGATGACCTACCAATACGACCGGGATCCCGGCGTCATCTATGAAGACCGCGCCATGCCGGCGATCGTCTACGGCCTGTACATCCTGGGCCTGTTCCACGGGCTCACGCTGATCATCGGGCTGGTTATGGCCTATGCGCTGCGCGGCGGCGCCGGACCCGCCAACGCCAGCCACTACGACTATCAGATCCGCACCTTCTGGACGGCGCTCGTCGGCATGCTCGCCGGTTGCGCGATCCTGGCGGTTGGCGGGATCCTCACCGTCATCCTGATCGGCTTCCCGATCATGTTCGTGGGCGGCGCGGTCTGTTTCCTGTCGTGGCTGTGGGCGATGGTCCGCTGCATCATCGGCGCGGTGCGCCTCGCCGAGGGCCGCCCCATCGACCAGCCCTACGGCTATCGGTTCTAAAGCGAACGCCCTCCCCTAAGGGGGAGGGACAGATCGAGCAGCGATCAGGGTGGGGAAGCGTGGGTCATCTGCCGAGCCGGCGCGCCGACCCACTATTCCCCACCCGTCTCGCTTTGCTCGCCACCCTCCCCATTCAGGGGAGGGAGATACTTCAGGCCGGCGTCAGCTCGCGCCGCACCAGCTTGGAATAGTCGTCCATGAGGCTGAGCGAGATATTGCCTGGCCGGAACGCATACTCGCCGATCTCCGCCACGGGCGTCACCTCGGCGGCGCTGCCGGTCACGAAGCATTCGGAGAACTCCGACAGCTCCTCCGGCCGGATGTGCCGCTCGATGACCTCGAAGCCCTTGGAGCGGGCCAGCTTGATCACCGATTGCCGGGTGATGCCGTTCAGGAAGCAGTCCGGCGTCGGGGTGTGGATCACCCCGTCCTTGATGAAGAACACGTTCGAGCCGGTGCTCTCGGCGATGTAGCCCCGGTAGTCGAGCATCATCGCGTCGGTGTAACCAGCCTTCTCCGCGGCGTGCTTGGAGATGGTGCAGATCATGTAGAGGCCGGTGGCCTTGGCGTGCACCGGCTCGGTCTCCGGCGACGGGCGCTTGTACTTGGCCCAGGTCATGCGGATGCCCTTGGCCTTCTCCTCCGGCTTGAAGTAGCTCGGCCACTCCCAGGCGGCGACGGCCACATGGATCTTGGTGTTCTGGGCCGAGACCCCGATCATCTCCGAGCCGCGCCAGGCGATCGGGCGCACATAGGCGTCGGTCAGGCCGTTCTTGGTGCAGGTGTCCTTGCAGGCCTGATCGATCTGGGCCACCGTGAAAGGGATTTCGAAGTCCATGATCTCCGCGGACTTGAACAGACGCTCGGTATGCGCCGTCAGCTCGTAGATCACGCCCCCGTACATCCGCTCGCCCTCGAACACGGCCGACGCGTAATGCAGGCCGTGCGTCAGTACGTGCACGTTCGCCTCGCGCCAGGGCACGAACTGGCCGTCCAGCCAGATCCATCCGTCGCGATTGTCGAAGGGCACGATAGTCATGAGGGTAAAGCCTCCTTTCGGAAGCTTCCTCTAGAACCTTCCCGCGCGGCTGACGTCAAACAAAATGGGCCGGCCTCCTTGAGGAGCGGCCTGTGAATTCGCCCGCCAGCGCCGAGAACAAGGGCCGCCACCTGCTGGTCGTCGACGATGACGACCGCATCCGCGAGCTCCTGAAGGAGTACCTCGCCCGCGCCGGTTTCCGGGTCACGGCGGCGGCTGGCGGCGCCCAGGCGCGCAAGCTGATCGGTTCGCTGGACTTCGACCTGGCGGTGATGGACGTGATGATGCCGGGCGAGGACGGCTTCTCGCTGACCCGCTGGCTGCGCGAGCAGAAGGGCCCCACCGGCAAGACCCCGGTCCTGATGCTCACCGCCATGAGCGAAAGCGGCAGCCGCATCGAGGGGCTGAAGCTGGGCGCCGACGACTACCTGCCCAAGCCCTTCGAGCCGGAGGAGCTGCTGCTGCGGATCGAGGCCATCCTGCGCCGGGCCGCCGACCGGCCGCAGAGCGGCGGGCCGCTCTCGCTGGGCCGCTGCCGGTTCGATCCGGACCGCGGCGAGCTCACCAGCGACGGCGAGCCCGTGAAACTCACCGAAGCCGAGGTCGCCCTGCTGCGCCAGCTGGCCCGCACGCCGGACGAGCCGGTGGAGCGGCTGGAGCTCGCCCGCGGCACGGTCGATCCCTCGGGCCGCGCGGTGGACGTGCAGGTCACGCGGCTGCGGCGTAAGATCGAGGCCGACCCCAAGGCGCCGCGCTACCTGCAGACGGTGCGCGGCATAGGCTACCGGCTGGCGCCGGACTGACGAGCGAGCATGGCCCGATCCCCCCGTGTGATCGGCCGCTGGATCAAGCGGCAGATGCCGAAGACCCTCTTCGGCCGCTCCCTGCTGATCATCGTCCTGCCGGTGGCGATCATGCAGATCGCCGTGACCTACGTCTTCTTCGACGCCCACTGGCAGACGGTGACCAGCCGCCTTTCCGAAGGCTTGGCCGGCGACATCGCCTGGGCGGTCGAGAGCTATCAAGAAGACCCCAGCGCCGCGGCCTTCGCCAAGCTGTCCCAGCGGGCCGAGGACTCCATGGGCCTCTCCATCGCCCTGCAGCCGGGCCGCCACCTGCCCAAGGCCCGGCACGAGAGCCTGTTCGCGCCCATCGACCAGTCGATGCAGAAGGCGCTCGGCGAGCGCCTCGACCAGCCCTTCTGGTTCGACACCACCCGCTACCCCGCCTACGTTGACATCCGCGTGGCGGTGAAGGGCGGGGTGATGCGGATCCTGGCGCCGCGCGACCGGGCCTTCGCCACCCAGGGCCACATCTTCGTGCTCTGGATGACGGTGGCGACGGTGCTGCTGACCGCGCTGTCCATCCTGTTCATCCGCAACCAGGTGCGCGCCATCGAACGGCTGGCCAATGCGGCCGAAGCCTTCGGGCGCGGCGGCGAGGCCCAGAAGTTCAAGCCGCACGGAGCCAAGGAGGTGCGCCGCGCCGCCTACGCCTTCCTCGACATGCGCGAGCGCATCCAGCGCCACATCGAGCAGCGCACCACCCTCTTGGCCTCCGTCAGTCACGACCTGCGCACCCCGCTCACCCGCCTGAAGCTGGCGCTGGCGCTGTCCGAGCCCTCCAAGCGCAACGAGGCCATGAAGGCCGACCTCGCCGAGATGGAGCACATGATCGACGAGTACCTGGCCTTCGCCCGCGGCGAGGGCGGCGAGGCGGTCGAGACCGTGCGCCTGCGCGACCTGCTGGAACAGGTGAGCGAGGGCGCGCTGCGGGCCGGCGCCCAGGTCAGCCTCGACGCCGACGCCGCGCTCACCGCCGAGGTGCGGCCGAATGCGCTGAAGCGCGCGCTCTCCAACCTCGTCATGAACGCCGCCGTCCACGGCGAGCGGGTGGAAGTGGCCGCCCACGTGCCGCCGCAAGGCGGGGTCGAGATCGTCGTCGACGACGACGGCCCCGGCATCCCGGAGGCCCAGTACGAGGAGGCCTTCAAGGCTTTCGGCCGCCTGGACGAGGCCCGCAACCAGAACACCAAGGGCGTCGGCCTGGGGCTGGCGATCGCCCGCGACGTCGCCCGCGGCCACGGCGGCGACATCACGCTCGCGCGCTCGCCGCTGGGCGGCCTGCGGGCCGTGGTGCGCCTGCCCGGCTAGCCCATTCCTGAGGCAGCCTCGCTGCGAACTGCACTATTTCTAGATGTATTCTAAGGTCAAGCTCGCCTTAAAGGAGAGTTGGATCGACAGCCCATAGGTCCTGTGCGCCTGCTGTCCGCGGCGTCCTGGGGGTCCTTGTTCGTAGCGGTTTCCGCCTCGGCGGAGGCTGCCTCAACACCTGAAGGGATGCCCAGATGAAACTTCTCCATGCCGCCGGGATTGCCGCGGCCCTTGCGATCTCGATCGCAGGCGCCGCCGACGCAAGCTCCGTCGCCCTCACCGGATTCAGCGGCGGCACAAGCGCCACCTCGGGCGGCGACCAGCTCTACGGCTGGTTCTTCGACACCGGCGCCGCCATCGACATCACCGCCCTCGGCGTCGGCGATGCGTCCGGCGGTCCGCTGCAGGTCTCCCACGACGTGGGGATCTTCGACGTCAGCGACCAGTCGCTGCTGGTCTCGACCAACGTGCCGGCCGGATCCAGCGCCACCCTGCTGGACGGCTTCATGTACGAAAGCATCAGCAGCTTCCACCTCGCGGCCGGCTCCTATGTGATCGTCATGACCATGCCGGCGGACAACTCCGACCTGCAGTCGATCAGCAACACCAGCGTCACCACCTCCTCGCCGATCACCTATGTCGACTCGGCCTTCAGCCTCGGCTCGTCCCTGGCGTTCCCGACCACCAAGGGCGCTTTTTCCAAGGGTCTGTTCGGTCCCAACTTCCAGTTCGACGCCACGGCCGCCGCGCCAGAGCCCGCGACCTGGAGCCTGATGATCGCCGGCCTGGGTCTCGCCGGGGCGGCCCTGCGTCGCCGGCGCAGCGCGCTCGCCTAGCCAACCGGCTCACGGACCGATGCGCCGCCGGCCCCGGGGTCGGCGGCGCGTTTCGTCTGCGCGCATCCGTTTCGGCGCCCCGCGGCGACTAGGGGCATGACCGAGGCGATGAGATCCCACATGCATCAGGCGGTGAAGCCGCAGGGCGCGGCCGGCGTGTTCATGGGCTGGCTGCTGGAAAGCGGCAACGCCCAGCAGAACCGCGCGACCGTCGAGGCGCTGGAGCCACCGCCCGGCGCCAGCGTGCTGGAGATCGGCTTCGGCCCCGGCCATGCGCTGGAGATGCTGGCCAAGAAGATTCCCTTGGCCCTGGTCGCCGGCCTCGATCACTCGCCGCTGATGGTGGCGCGCGCCAAGCGGCGGCTGAACGGGCGGCGCGGCGACGCGGCCCTCGACCTTCGCCTCGGCGAGGCCGGCGACCTGCCCTTCCCGGACGAGAAGTTCGACCTCGTCTTCGCGGTCAACGCCTTCCACCAGTGGCCGGACCAGGAGCGCGCGCTCGCCGAAATGGCCGGCGTGCTGAAACCCGGCGGCGACCTGGTCCTTTCGATCCGCGACTTCCGGGTTGAGGGGCGCTTCGAGCCGGCCGGCAAGGGCCAGCAGACCGCGCGCCGCGCCGTCGACATGCTGCGCGAACTCGGCCTGCAGGTCCGCCAGCGCGAGATCGTCCACTCGCCCCGCCGCGCCACCTTCCTGGTCCGCGGCCGCAAGTGCGGGCGGTTCGAGGACTAGCCGCCCAGTTCCCTCGACCGCCGCTGGGCCGCGGCCACCGCCTCGCGCATCAGCGGCGGCAGGCCGCGCTCGCCCAGCAGGACGTTCAGCGCCGCCTCCGTGGTGCCGGCCGGCGAGGTCACCTGTCGGCGCAGCTCCGAAGGCTCTTCGCCGGTGGACTCCATCAGCGCCGCGGCCCCGATGACAGTCGAACGGGCCAGGGTCTTGGCCTGCTCCGGCGACAGGCCGATGGAGACGCCCGCCGCCTCCAGGGTCTCGACGAAGGCGTAGAGGTAGGCCGGGCCGGAGCCGGCCACCGCCGTGCCTGCGTGGATCAGCGTCTCCTCCGGCAGTTCGACCACCGCGCCCAGCGGCTCGAACAGCGCCCGCGCCCGGGCCCGGGCGTCCGCGTCGGCGGCGTAGAGGCTGGTGGTCCCGCGGTTGATCGCGGCGGCGGTGTTCGGCATCACGCGGGCCACCGCGCGCCCGCCCAGTTCGTGGCTGATGGTCTCGGCCTGCACCCCGGCGGCGATGGAGACGATCACCGCGTCGGGGGCCAGGTGCGCGCCGTGCTGGCCCGCCGCCTCCAGCCACTTCTGCGGCTTGACGGCCAGCAGCACCGTCTTGGCCTCGGCGAGGGCCGCGGCCGGCGGATTGAGCCGCGCGCCCGCCGCCTCGGCGCGTTTCGCGGCCTCCGACGGCATCGGGTCGACGATCAGGATGTCGGCCGCGGCGAAGGCGTTCGCCTTCGCCCAGCCGTCGAGGATGGCGCCGCCCATACGGCCCGCGCCCAGCAACAGGATTGGCGTGATCATGGCGTGGGAAGCTAGTGATCTATCACCCGAGTGTCATCCCGGACGGCCGCAGGCCGATCCGGGACCCATAGACGCCGACCTGCGGAATGGACCCAACGGCGACGCCGCAGCTTAAGACTACCGCCGACGATTATGGGCCCCGGATAAGCCGTCTTCACGGCTTTCCGGGATGACAACCGTGAGTGAGGATCAGGCTTCGCCGACCGTCTCGAACATGCAGGCGGCGATGGCCTCGGCCGGCGACTTGGAGCCGCGGATGAGGAAGTCGAACGCCGGGTAGAACCGGTCGCCAGCCTCCACCGCCACGTCGATCATCGCCGCGGCCTGGGCCAGGCTCGGCTGCTCGCCGGTCATCAGCGCCATGCCGTGCCGGAAGATGATCTCGCCGTCTTCCCACAGCTCGAAGTGGCCCAGCCAGACGCGCGGGTTCAGCTCGGCGATCAGCTCCCGGATCGCCCCGCGGCGCTCCTTCGGCGCCGTCAGGTCCATGGAGAGGCAAAGCTGCAGGCAGTCGCCTTCCGGCCGCCACGCGAACCAGAGTTCGTAGTCCTTCCAGTCGCCGGCCAGGGAAAAGGCGAGGTCGCCGTCCTCGGTGCGGTCGAAGGGAAGGTTTTCGGCGGCGAGCACATGCTCGACGACGTCTAGGGGATCCGCGCCAAGCTGGACGCTGTCGTCAGACGGGCTGGTGGTGTCCATGGTCAGGACTCCTTTCGCAGCGGGCGGGGAGCAGACGGCCGCCCCCGAATCGCCTGCGACCCTGAAACTAAGCTGCTTCGCGCCTCGCGCGTCACCTGCTTCATGGTCGCGGGCGCCCACATTCCTGTGTGCAAATGCGTGTGCAGGTTCAGCCGCCTGCCTTCGGCTTGGCTTTCGAGGCCTTGGGCGCCGGCTTCGCTTCCGCATCGGCGTCTTTGGGGGTCGGCGCTGTCTGCGCCGCACGCAACGCCGCCACCTCGGCCCGCAAGGCCGCGATCTCCGCCTTCAGCACATCGATCTCGTCGCGGCGGATGAGGTCGAGCTCGGCGACCATGCGGTCCGCCTGGGCGCGCGCCGCGGCCTTGACCTCGTCGCCCGCCGCCTGGGCCAGGCCCATGGCGGCCGTCGAGAGCTTGGCCATTTCGTCGAGGAAGGGGTTCTGCGTCTGCATCGTTTACTCTGATCCAGCGGACAACAGGCCCGTTGGATGGTCCTTATATGGGCCTAGAGGGATGAAAGCGAAGAGGTTCTCCTCTAAAGCGACAGTCAACCCTAACGTCGCACCCCAACTGTCCGGAGCTGCGCCCTGCTGCACTTCCCGAACTTCAATCCGATCCTGGTCCAGATCGGGCCCCTCGCGATCCGCTGGTATGCGCTGGCCTATGTGGCCGCGATCCTTCTGGGCTGGCGCTACGTCGTGGCCATGGTGCGCAACAAGAAGCTCTGGACGCACCGGCCGCCCACCGCCACGGCGCTGGAGATCGACGACCTGATCCTGTGGCTGACCATGGGCATCATCGTCGGCGGCCGCCTCGGCCACGTGCTGTTCTACACGCCGCAGCTGATCTGGAAGGATCCGATCGAGATCCTGAAGACCTGGCACGGCGGCATGAGCTTCCATGGCGGCGCCATCGGCGTCTTCCTGGCGGGCCTCGCCTTCGCCCGGTTCAAGAAGATCGACGCCCTGCGCCTGGGCGACCTGATCGTGGCGGCCGAGCCGATCGGCGGCTTCTTCGTGCGCCTCGCCAACTTCATCAACGGCGAACTCTGGGGCCGACCGACCAAGCTGCCCTGGGGCATGGTCTTCCCGGACCCCGACGCCGGCGGCGTGCCGCGCCACCCCAGCCAGCTCTATGAGGCCGCGCTCGAGGGCATCGTCCTGTTCTGCGTCCTGCGCTGGGCGACCCACGGCAAGCACTGGCTGAACCGTCGCGGCGTGGTCATGGGCATGTTCCTGGCCGGCTACGGCATCATCCGCATCAGCCTCGAGAACGTCCGCGAGCCGGACGTCTACATGCCCCATTTCCCGCTGGGCCTGACCATGGGGATGATGCTGTCGATCCCCATGGTGCTGATCGGCGCCTTCCTGATCTGGCGTGGCCTGAAGGAGCCCCTGCCGCCGGCGCTGTCTGACGAAGAGGCCCACCTCGCGGGCGACGCCGAGGCCGCCGCGAAAGCCCCATGAGCCTGAAGCGGCGGCTGGCCGATCAGATCGCGGCGAACGGCCCGATCACCGTCGCCCAGTACATGATCGCCTGCTTGCACGACCCAGACTTCGGCTACTACGCCACGCGCCCGGCCCTGGGCGCCGGCGGCGACTTCATCACCGCGCCCCTGGTCAGCCAGATGTTCGGCGAGCTGCTGGGCGTGTGGGCCGCCGCCAGCTGGGAGCTGATGGGCCGGCCCGACGAGGTCCGCTTCGTCGAAATGGGCCCGGGCGACGGAACCCTGATGGGCGACATGCTGAAGACCCTGCGCCACGCGCCGGGCTTCCTGGACGCCGCCGACGTCTGGCTGGTGGAGACCTCCGCCCCCCTGCGGGCCTTGCAGGCCGAGAGGTTGGGAGACCGCGTCCAGTGGGCGGCCAGCCTGGAAGAGCTCCCGGACGGCGCGCCGCTGATCCTGGTCGCCAACGAGCTCCTGGACTGCCTGCCGGCCCGCCAGTTCGTGCGCACCGCCATCGGCTGGTCCGAGCAGGTGATTGGGCTCGACCGGGACGGCGAGCTCGCCTTCGGCCTGATCCCCAGCGCCGCGGCCGGCCTGCTGCCCGACGCCCGGCCCGGCGAGGTCTACGAACAGTCACCGGCCCAGGCGGCGCTCGGCGCGGCGCTCGGCGCGCGGATCGCCGCCGACGGCGGCGCGGCGCTGCTGATCGACTATGGCCGCGCCGAGCCCGGCTTCGGCGACACCCTGCAGGCGCTGCGCCGTCACCAGAAGGTCGACCCGCTGGACGACCCCGGAACCGCCGACCTCACCATCCACGCCGACTTCCCGGCGGTGATGGGCGCCGCCGCGCGCGAGGGCTGCGAGACCGCCATCCTCACCCAGTGCGATTTCCTGGCCCGGCTCGGCATCGGCGCGCGGGCCGAGGCCCTGGTGCGCGCCGCCCCGGAGAAGTCGGCGACCATCGGCCGCCAGCTCACCCGGCTGATCGCCGGCGACGAGATGGGCGAGCTGTTCAAGGTCTGCGTGATCCACTCGCCGGGCTGGACGCCGCCGCCCTTCGATGAGAGCGAGGGGGAATGAGCGCGCTTCCGGTCATCACCTCGCCCCTGCTCGACCTGCCGGGCGTCCGCCACGCCTTCTTCACCCGCCGCGGCGGTGTCTCAGAGGGGATCTACGCCAGCCTGAACGTCGGCTTGGGGTCTCGGGACGACCAGGATGCGGTCGTCGAGAACCGCCGCCGCTGCGCCGCCCATTTCGGCGCCGAGACCATCGTCACCGCCTACCAGGTCCATTCCGCCGAGACCCGCGTCGCCGACGGCCCCTGGCCCGGCGATCCGCCACAGCTCGACGGAGTGGTCAGCAAGACGCCCGGAGTCGTCTGCGGCGCGCTGGCCGCCGACTGCGCGCCCATCCTGTTCGCCGATCCGCGGGCCCGGGTGGTCGCCGCCGCCCACGCCGGCTGGAAGGGCGCGCTGACCGGCGTCGCGGAAGACGCGCTCGCGAAGATGGAGGCCCTGGGCGCCGCGCGGTCGCGTATCGTCGCGGTCGTCGGCCCCTGCATCGGCCCGGCCTCCTACGAGGTGGGGCTGGAGTTTCTGGAGCGGTTCGAAGCCGCCGATCCAGCCTACGCCCGCTTCTTCGCCCCTGGCGCGACGCCGGAGAAACGGATGTTCGACCTGCCGGCCTTCGTGCTCGCCCGCCTCGCCGCCGCCGGCGTCGCCGCCTGCGAATGGGTGGGCCACGACACCTGCGCGGAGGCGGACGACTTCTTCTCCAATCGCCGCGCCTTCAAGACCGGCGAGCCCGACTACGGCAGGCTGTTGTCGGCGATCATGCTCACCTAACGCCCTCCCCTGATGGGGAGGGACAGATCGCGAAGCGATCAGGGTGGGGAAAGCTGGGTTATCTGCAAACTCAGCACTCCGACCCCCATTTCCCCTCCCGTCTCGCTGGCGCTCGCCACCCTCCCCATTAGGGGAGGGAAAGGGTTCGACTCAGCGCCTTCGCCTGCTACAAGCGCCGCCATCCGAACAACGCCTCGAAGGGCCCCCGATGAAGCTGCTGGCTGGCAACTCCAATCGTCCGCTCGCGGAGGCCGTGGCCGCGCACCTCGACCTGCCGCTGACCAAGGCCCAGGTGAAGCGTTTCGCCGACAACGAGGTCTGGGTGACCATCGACGAGAACGTCCGCGGCGAGGACGTCTTCGTGATCCAGTCCACCAGCTACCCGGCCAACGACAACCTGATGGAGCTGTTGATCTGCGTCGACGCGCTGAAGCGCGCCTCGGCCCGGCGGATCACCGCGGTCATGCCCTACTTCGGCTACGCCCGGCAGGATCGAAAGACCGGTGGGCGCACGCCGATCTCCGCCAAGCTGGTGGCCAATCTGATCAGCCGCGCCGGCGCCGACCGGGTGCTGACCATGGATCTGCACTCCGGCCAGATCCAGGGCTTCTTCGACATTCCCACCGACAACCTCCTGGCCGCGCCGATCCTGGCGCAGGACATCAAGGAGAATCACAAGAAGACCAGCGAGCTGATGATCGTCTCGCCCGACGTGGGCGGGGTGACCCGCGCGCTGGCGGTGGCCACGCGCCTCGACGCCGAGCTGTCGATTGTCGACAAGCGCCGCTCCGGCCCCGGCAAGAGCGAGGTCGCCAACATCATCGGCGACGTCTCCGGCCGCCGCTGCATCCTGTTCGACGACATCATCGACGGCGGCGGCACGCTCACCAACGCGGCCCAGGCCCTCGTGGACAATGGCGCGGCCGAGGTCTCGGCCTATGTGACCCACGGCGTGCTCTCGGGCGCGGCCGTCGAGCGGGTCAACAATTCGATCCTCAAGGAGCTGGTGATGACCGACTCCATCGCCCCGCCGGAGCGCGCCACCGACGCCGGCAAGATCCGCTACGTGAGCTGTGATCGTCTCATCGGCGAAGCCATCCGTCGCATCGCCAACGAAGAATCGGTCTCCAAGCTGTTCGACTGAGGGCCCCGCCGCGCCGCTGGGCCGCAGGCGCGCCGCCAAGGCCACGCTTGCTCATAAAGCGTTCAATGTGCGATTCCACACTCGGCCGGGGATGAATCGAAGAACGCGACGCGTGCGCGCGTCCGTGGGGAACCGCTTCCAGATGACTGTCGCCCGCCGCCTGCTCTCCCTTTCCTCCGCCGCTGCGCTCAGCGCGCTCGCCGTGGCCTGCAGCAGCCCGCCCGCCGCGCCGCCGCCCGCGCCGCCGGCCCCGCCGCCCGTGGCGGTGATCCCCAGCGTCGGCCTGTCGTCGAAGGTGGTCGAGCAGGCCGCCGCCTACCGCGCCTACCTGACCCACGCCGGCGCCATCTCCACCAGCTTCGGCAGCGGCGACGACGTGGCGCAGAGCCTGAAGACCGGCGAATCCTACGAGCCCGCGGCCCTGCAGCGCGGGGCGATCGCCTATGGCGCGGTCGTGGCCCTGCAGAACCCCGATTATGTGGCCGCCGTGCGCAAGTTCGTCGCCGACCCGGACACCCGGCGCACCGTCGCCTACGACATCATCCGCAACCCCGACTACGTCACCCGGTTCGACGGCTACGACCAGACCGCCGGCATGGTGCGCCATGCGCTCGGCGACGATGGCCGCCGCATCCTGATGCTGGGCCGCTCCGTGCGTCAGTCGGCCTATGACGTGCAGCACCAGCCCTGGTCCAAGGCCGACGTCCAGGGCCGCGACGCGCGCCTGGCCCTGGCCAAGGACCTGTCCTCCAGGGCCAATGTCGGCGAGGTCGAGGAGACCGCGCGCCTGCAGAGCGCCGTGGGCGGCGGCGCCCAGATGGACAAGACCTCCGACCACGCGGACGGGACCTACGCCAACGCGGTGAACCATGCGCTTGCCGTCGCCGCGCTGGCCGCCCTGGGCTACGCCGGCGACGACAACCTGGGCTCGATCATGCCCATGCTGGGCGAGCCGGACGAGGTGACCTGCCTCAACACCGCCAAGCTCAACCTCTACCAGTGCCTGGCGGTGGCGCGGCCGCACTACGAGGACGTCTTCTGCCTGGGCCAGCACGCCCTGGAAGAGACCGGCCACTGCCTGATGCGCGGCGCGGGCGTCAGCGAGCCGCTCGATCCCGCCGCAAGGGTCGCCGACGTCAGCGACACCAAGCCCACGAAGAAGCGGTCGAAGAAGCGCTGAGGCTGTCCCGCTCGTCCCGGCTTTCGCCGGGATGACCGGGCCTGGGTGGGCTGAGGCAAATTACCCAGGTCCAACCGTTGCGCCCCAGACGGCTTTTGTGTATCTACGCGCACCTTTCGGCCAACCACGGCCGCATCCTGCGTCGCCGCGCGCCGTTCGCGCGGCGGTTTCGTTTCTGAGGCAAGGCCATGGCCGATATCGTTCTGAACGTTGAAGTGCGCGAAAAGACCGGCACCGGCGCCGCGCGCGACGCCCGCCGTGCGGGCCTGGTCCCCGGCGTCCTGTACGGCGGCGACAAGGATCCCGTCGCGATCTCGGTCAAGATGAACGAGTTCAAGAAGGCGCTCTACACGGGCAAGCTGCTGGGTCACCTGGTGACCCTGAAGTACGGCAAGGAAACCCAGCCGGTGATCGCCAAGGCCGTGGACATGCACCCGGTCAGCGACATCCCGTGGCACTTCGACCTCTATCGGGTCGACGAGCACCAGCAGATCAAGATCGAAGTGCCGCTGCACTTCACCAACCAGGACGCCTCGCCGGGCCTGAAGCGCGGCGGCACGCTCAACGTCGCCCTGCACACGGTCACCGTGTCCTGCGCCGCCGACCACATCCCGGAAGAGCTGGTGTTCGACCTGACCGGCAAGGAAATCGGCGACTCGATCCGCGTCTCCGACCTGAAGATGCCGGCCAACGTCGAGGCCGCCCTGGCCGCCGACGTGACCCTGGCGTCCATCGCCGGCGTCTCCTCGCAGACCGAGGAAGACGAAGCGGCCGACGCGGCCACCTCGGAAGCGGCGGCTGAAGGCGGCGAAGAGGGCGGCGAGGCCTAAGCCCTTCGCCTCCCCCAAAAGTCTCGGGGGATCAGATGCTGCTCATCGCCGGCCTCGGCAATCCGGGGCCGCAATACGCCAAGACACGCCACAACATCGGCTTCATGGCCGTGGACGAGATCGCGCGCCGCTGGAGCTTCGGCCCCTTCCGCTCCAAGTTCCAGGGCTTCGCCGCAGAGGGCTCGATCGACTCAGCCGGCGGGCCGGTGAAGACCCTGATCCTCAAGCCGCAGACCTTCTACAACGAGAGCGGCCGCGCCGTGGGCGAGGCGCTGAAGTTCTACAAGCTCGACCCCGCCGAGAGCCTGGTGGTCTTCTACGATGAGATCGACCTCGCGCCCGGCCGCTTCCGGATGAAGGCGGGCGGCGGCGCGGCCGGCAACAACGGCGTGCGCTCCATCACCAGCCAGGTCGGCCCCCACTTCCGCCGCGCGCGCCTGGGCACCGGCCATCCGGGCCAGAAGGAGCTGGTGCACGGCTACGTGCTCTCGGAATTCCACAAGGCCGAGATGAAGTGGGTCGAGCCCCTGCTCGCCGCCTGCGCCGACGCCGCGCCGATGCTGGCCGCCGGCGAGGATGAGAAGTATCAGGCCGAGGTCATGCGCCTGGCCCCGGCCGAGAAGGCCGATCCGCGGAAGGCCGCGCGCGAGGGGAACGGCTAGCCGATGATCGTCATCCCCACATTCCTGGTCTCGCTGGTCTTCTCGATCCTGCTCTGCTGGCACGCGGTGAAGACCCACCGCGACTCCATGTGGCTGTGGATCATCCTGATGCTCCAGCCGATCGGCGGCCTGGTCTACATCGCCCTCAACATCGTGCCCGACATCTTCGGCGGGAAGACCGCGCGCAACGTCGCCAAGGCGGCGCGCGAGACGTTGGACCCGAACCGCGAGTATCGCGAGGCCAAACAGGCCTGCGAGGACACGCCCACGGTGCGCAACCAGTCGCGCCTCGCCGCCGCGGCCATGGCCATGGGCCACTACGCCGAGGCCGAGAGTCTCTACCGCACGGCCGCCCATGGGGTGCACGCCGACGACCCGGTGCTGCTGCTGGGCCTCGCCAACGCGCTGCTGGAGCTGAAGCGCCCGGCCGACGCCCTGGAGGTGCTGGAGCGCCTGGGCCGCGACGAGGCCCATGGCCGCACGCCCAGCGCCGCCCTGGCGCTCGGCCGCGCCTATGAGGCGCTGGACCGCATCGCCGAAGCCGACGACGCCTATCAATGGGCCGCCGAGCGGATGCCCGGCTTCGAGGCCCTGGGCCGCTACGGCGCCTTCATGGCCCGCCACGGCCGCGCCGACGAAGCCCGCGCCCTGGTCGCCGACATGGACAAGCGCATGGCGAAGCTCCGCGGGCCGTTCCGCAAGGAAGCGCAGATGTGGCGCGACTTCGCGGCGGCGCGGCTGCGGTAGGGGCTTACTTATCGGCCCCGCGGTCTGTGTTATAGTAGGTCCGGGTATAGCGTCGTCGTTCAGTCGGAACGACTTTGAGCGCCTAGGTTCTTAGCCTGGAGTGTTCTGATGGACGAAACCGACGATCCTGAAAAGCCGACGGTGCCCGCTAAGTCTGACGGTCCCAACCATCGCAGCGATGCACGGTCTGGCCGTCGGGATACAAATCCAAATCGTCACCGGAAGCCGACGCGAATCCGCCGGCGGTCGCGCCGCTCCGGCCGAAGGTAGGGAGAGGCGTCGCCCCGACGCCATCGCGCCTTGAATCTCATGGTTGATGCGAGCCTTGGGGTCTCGGCTTGTCAAGGACCGGCCCTGGCCGGCCGCACCGCGGCGCGCTTCGCGCGTCCTTGAGAAGCCGAGGCCCCAAGGCAAACTGGCCGCCATGAGAACTAAGCCGCAGCCTGCCCGACCGCTTCCATACTCCTCGGTAGAGGATCAGCTCCCCGGCCAGCCCGCCGCGCCCAGCGCCCGGATCTCCGCCTCGTCCGCCGGCAGGATGAAGCCTCCCTTGATCGCCGCCGCCAGCGAGGCGTCGTACTTCTTGAGGTACTCCGCCTTGCCGCCCGGATAGAGCTTGGCGAGCTCGCCCGCGTCGAACGGCGCCGTCGTGCCGACCAGGCCGCCGAACGGCCCGCCGGAGTTGCCGAAGCCGGAGAGCTTGGCGGTCGGGGCGTCGACCCAGGGGCTGCGGATGCCGCCGCGCGCATTGCCCGCGGCGTCCAGCGCCAGCTTTGGCGCCTCGCCTTCCTTCTCCGGCGGGACCAGCTCCAGCCGAGGCGCTTTCGGCGGGGCCTTTCCGGTGCGCACCCAGCGGTCCAGCGCCGCCATCGCGGCCTGGGCCACATAGTGATGCTGTGGGCCGGCGTTCATCGGGTGCGCCATCTTCGAGCCGTAGAGGCCGTCGTTCGGCTTCCAGAGCTCAGCCAGCTTCTCGACCGGCGTCGAGCCGCCGTCGTTCCCGCCCACGAAGAACATGTAATTGTCGGTGTGCGCCGCGCCGGGGATTTCCCAGATCCGCAGCCGGTCGTTGTCCGGCTGCTGCGCGGTCC
>JAFEDM010000171.1 GCA_018241625.1 Pseudomonadota bacterium
CGTGGTCCTGCTGCTGCCGGTGATCGCCGGCGGCAAGGCCGGGATGATGGGCGTGGCCGTCGCCGGGGTCCTGTCAGGCATCGCCATGCTGGGCCCCGACCGCGTGCTCGCCGTGCGCAGGACCAAGCGCGAGCGCGAATATTCCGACGGCTTCCCGGATCTCCTGGACCTGCTGGTCGCCTCTGTGGAGGCCGGCCTGTCGCTGGACGCGGCCGTCACCCGCGTGACCGACGAACTGGCGCGGCGCTATCCGAACCTCACCGTCCACCTGCGCTTCCTGGTGCTCGAGCTGCGCGCCGGCAAGTCGCGCAAGGACGCCTGGAGCGCCTTCGCCGACCGCCTGGGCATCGACGACGCGCGCCAGCTGGCCACCATGCTGCGCCAGGCCGAGGAGATGGGCACCAGCCTGGGCGAGACCCTCACTGTCTTCTCCCAGGACATGCGCGCCAAGCGCATGCTGCGCGCGGAAGAAAAGGCGCTGGCCCTGTCGGCCAAGCTGACCGTGCCGCTGATCGTGTTCATCTTCCCATGCCTGCTGGGCTCGCTGATGCTGCCTGCCGTCGCACGCCTGATGCACGTCTTCGGGCATCACTAGCGGCCCGCGCCGCGCTCAGATCCCGTACGGCCGGTACGGTCCGAAGATCAGCTGTTCGAAGACGCCGACACCCTGCTGGGGCGCTTCGCCGGGCAGTTCCAGGGTGGCCTCGGCGATCGCCTGGATGTGGAAGTTCTCCATCGATCCGAGGTCGGCGGCGGCGAGGTCGATGTCTTCGCGGCCCACGGCCAGTTCGCCCTTCAGCGCACCGTGGCGCCATTCGCCGCCGTAGCCGATGCCGCGCATCAGGAAGACGGCCCCCGGGGACGCCAGGGGCCGGATCGAGACCGTGGCCTCGCCCTGGGCCAGCGGGATCTTCAGCGTGCCGCCCACGGCATGCCGCGTCCCAGGCTTCAGGCTGACGTCCTCCATGCGCGGGACGTCGCTGTGCCAGCCGCCTTCTGGGCCGGCGCCGTCCGGCAGGATCACCGCCCGGGTGTTCCAGGGCTTGCCCTCGTGGTCGGCGTTGACGTGGAAGAAGACGCTGCGGTCGGCGAAGTTCAGCGGCGCCCACTGCCAGAAGAAGCTGGGGACCTGGCCGGGCGCGGGCGTCGGCTGGCTGTCCGGCGCGCCCACGGGGCGGATGCCCCAGGACCGGTCGCGGGTGCCGGTCCAGCCGGCGCCCAGGGCGCGGCGTTCGCCGTCCACCTCCGTCCAGCCCGAGACCCGAACGTTCTGGGTCAGCCGGGTATAGTCCATGAACACCCGCGGGCCGTTGCGGCGCATGAACCGCGGCTCCTCGATCGGGAAGGCGCGGCCCTCGAAGGTCAGCTCGCAGGCGATGCCCTCGGCCTTTTCGACCGTGACCTTCAGCGTCTGCAGCGGCTCGATCACCTCGATGCGGATCGGGCCCACCACCAGGTCCATCCGCTCCATCCCCAGGATCTTCGACGCGTGAAGGCAGTATTCCTTGCCGTCGCGGATGATGGCGACGTGGGCGTCGGCCACGTTGAGCGCCGGATAGACCCCGAAGGCCACGGCCACGAACGCACTGCCGTCCGGCGCATAGCCGTTGAAGAAATAGCGGTCGTAGAAGTTCCGGTCCGAGCCCGCGTAGGCGATGGGCTCGGGCGTCTGGTGGATGGGGAAGTCGTCGCCCTTGGTCAGCATCTCGTGATCCTCCCCTTGTCTAGCTGACGCGCCGTCATGCTTGCGGCCCGGCAAGAGGGCGTATCAACTGCGCACGACAACCAGAACACAAGGGTCTCGCAACGTCAGGGCCCGCATCAGGGAGGACCGGAAGATGAGCGTCGCCACGGTCGCCGACCACCGCATTCCGCAGGCCTATGCCGACACCCTGTGCATGCCGCCGGCCTATGCGGATGGCCGCATCTACGAAACCTATCGCTGGCTGCGCGCCAACGAGCCGTTCGGCATGGCCAAGGTCGAGGGCGTCGATCCCTTCTGGGTCGCGACCCGGCACGCCGACATCCTGGAGATCAGCCGCCAGAACGACCTGTTCCACAACGGCGACCGCTCGCCGACCCTGGTCAGCCAGGAAGCCGACCAGAAGGTGCGCGAGATGATGGGCGGCAGCCCGCACCTGCTGCGCACCCTGATCCACATGGATGCGCCGGATCACCCGAAGTACCGGCTTTTGACCCAGGCCTGGTTCATGCCGCCCAGCCTCAAGCGGCTGGAGGACCAGATCCGGGCGATCGCCAAAGCCACCGTGGCCAAGGTCGCGGCCAAGGCGGACGCCAACGGGATCGTGCGCTGCGATTTCGTGCAGGAGGTCGCCCTGCACTACCCGCTGCACGTGATCATGAGCATCATGGGCGTGCCGGAAAGCGACGAGCCGCGGATGCTGAAGCTGACCCAGGAGCTGTTCGGCGCCGCCGATCCCGAGCTGGCGCGCGAGTCCGGCACACCGCCGGAGGAGCGGCAGATCGACTTCGGCGTGATCATCGACTTCTCGAACTACTTCCGGGCGATCTCGGAAGACCGCCGCGCGCACCCGACCGAGGACCTGGCCAGCCTGATCGCCAACAGCCGGATCGACGGCCAGCCGATCAGCGACCTGGAGGCGATGAGCTACTACATCATCGTCGCCACCGCCGGCCACGACACCACCTCGTCGTCCACCGCCGGCGCCTTCTGGGCCCTGGCGGAGCGCCCCGGCGAGCTGGCCAAGGTCAAGGCCGACCCCTCGCTGATCCCCAGCCTGGTGGACGAGAGCATCCGCTGGACCACGCCGGTGAAGACCTTCATGCGCACCGCCACCGCCGACACCACGGTCGCCGGCCGCGAGGTGAAGAAGGGCGACTGGATCATGCTCTGCTACGCCTCGGGCAACCGCGACGAGGAGGTGTTCGAGGCGCCGGACGAGTTCCATGTGGACCGCAAGCCGAACAAGCAGCTCGCCTTCGGCTACGGCGCCCATCTGTGCCTCGGCCAGCACCTGGCGAAGATGGAGATGCGGATCCTCTGGGAGGAACTGCTGCCGCGCATCTCCGACCTGGAGCTGGACGGGACGCCGGCCATGAGCGAGGCGGTGTTCGTCAACGGGCCCAAGCGCCTGCCCGTCCGCTTCAAGATGAGCTGAGCGGTTGCTGGGGCGTCGCAAATCTCCCTTCCTCCTCGATGGAGGAAGGGTCGGGGATGGTGGCGTGCGCGAGACGGTGACGTTTGGACGTGTTTGGCGCGGCGCCAACCTTCGCCATCTGCTCCGCGTCGGAAGCCACACCACCACCCAACCCTCCTCCATCGAGGAGGAGGGCTAGTGGAACACCCCCTCGCGCCCCGGATCGCGGCCTATGTCGCGGGCAAGATGCCGGACGTCACCGACGTCGCGGTCCTCGACGTCGAGCGCATTTCGGGCGGGGCGTCGCGGGAGACCTATCGCTTCCGGCTGTCCTGGCGCGAAGGCGCGCAAGCCCGCGAGCGGCGGCTGATCCTGCGGCGTGATCCGCCGGCCAGCCTGATCGACACCGAGCGGCGCGTGGAGTTCGAGGCCTATCGCGCCTTCCACGGCTCCGCCGTCCCGGTGCCGGAGATGCTGTGGCTGGAGGAAGCCGACGACGCCCTCGACCATCCGTTCTTCATCGCCGAGGAGCTGAGCGGCTACCAGGCCGCGCCGCAGCTGCTGTTCGCCGGCGGCTATGACGCGGTGCTGCCGCGGGTGGCCGAGCGGAAGTGGACCATCCTGGGCGAGATCGCCAAGGCCGACCCGGCCGCCCTGGGCCTGACGCAGGTGATGCCTGCGCCGGCGCTCGACGCCTGCTGGCGGCGCGAGCTCGACCATTGGGAAGCGATCTTCGACAAGGAGATGTCCGCCAAGGAAGGGGCCGAGCCGCAGCCCATCGCGCGCGCCGCCATCCGCTGGCTGCGCGCCAATCCGCCGCCGCCGGCCCAGAAGCTTTCCGTCGTCCACGGCGACTATCGCACCGGCAACTTCCTCTACGACGAGGCCGGCGACATCCACGGGGTGCTGGACTGGGAGATGGCCCACCTGGGCGACCCGCTGGAGGACCTGGCCTGGGGCTTCAACCCGATCTGGCGGTTCGGGCGCGGCCTGGCCGGCGGCCTGATCTCCAAGCCCGCGGCGGTCGCCCTGTGGGAAGCCGCCAGCGGCTTGCACTGCGACCCAAAAGCTCTGCATTGGTGGGAGCTGTTCAACTGCGTGAAGGGCCAGGGCATCTGGGTCGGCTCGGCGCGCGCCTTCATCGACGGCGGCAACAGGGAGCCGATCATGGTCTATCCCGCCTGGTGGCTGCTGAACGCCCAGGACCGGGCGATCCTGGAGGTGATGGGCCGGCTATGACGCCTTCCGTGCCTTCCGTGCTGGGCGAGATGGCCCAGCTCTTGGTCCGCAACGCCGACCCGGCCGTACCCGCCGCCGAGCGCACGACCGCGCTGACGCTCAGCGCCATGCTGCTGGGCCTGGCGGCCGAGGTCTGGGACGACGCGGCGGAGCGGCTGGCGGTGGAGAACCGGGCGCTGGCCGCCCTGCTGCCGGACACCGCCGACGAGAGCAGCCTGAAGTTGTCGGCGCTGAAGGCCGAGAACGACCGCCTGCGCGCCCGGCTGATCGAGGCGCACATCGCCGCCGAGCAGGCCGGCGACGCGGCGCGCCTGGACGCCATCTGGGCGGAGCTGAAGGCGTCGACCGAACGGCGCCTGCTGTCGGTCTCGCTGGTCTAGCCCCGAAGACGAAATGGCCTCCCAGAAGGACATCGCAAACCGGATCCCGATCACCGGCGCCCTGATGCTGGCGACGCTGATGAACACCCTGGACCAGACCATCGCCAACGTGGCCCTGCCGCACATCCAGGGCAGTGTCTCGGCCTCCCAGGACCAGATCGTCTGGGTGCTGACCAGCTACATCATCGCCACCGCGATCATGACGCCGCTGTCGGGCTGGCTGAGCCAGAAGATCGGCCGCAAGATCATGTTCCTGTTCTCCATCGCGGGCTTCACGGCGGCCTCGGTGCTGTGTGGTATCGCCACGTCCCTGCCGGAGATCGTCGGCTTCCGCCTGATCCAGGGCATCGCCGGCGCCTCGCTGATCCCGCTGTCGCAGACGGTGATGCTCGACATCTATCCGCAGAAGATGATCCCGCGGGTGATGAGCCTGTGGAGCGCGGCGGTGATCCTGGGGCCGATCATCGGCCCGACGCTGGGCGGCTACCTGACCGAGGAATTTTCCTGGCGCTGGGTGTTCTACATCAACGTGCCGATCGGCATCCTGGCCTTCCTCGGCATCTGGACCTTCATGGACGCCGACCCCGGCGGGCGGCAGCGGCCGTTCGACTTCCTGGGCTTCGGGGCGCTGGTGCTGTTCATCGTGGGCTTCCAGCTGATGGTCGACCGCGGCCCGGACCAGGACTGGTTCGATTCCAAGGAGATCTGGATCGAGGCGGCGATCGGCGCGGCCGGCCTGTTCGTCTTCATCGTCCAGACCGCGACCGCCGAGCATCCGTTCTTCCACCGCGACCTGGTGAAGGACACCAACTTCGTCGCCACCACCATCTTCTCGCTCAGCACCATGGTGCTGTTGTTTTCCTCGAGCGCCCTGCTGCCGTCGATGATGCAGAACCTGCTGGGCTATTCCGCCCTGCAGGCCGGCATCGCGTCGATGACCCGCGGCGTGGGCTCGCTGATCGCCTTCCTGTCGGTTCCGTTCCTGGTGGGCCGGATGGGGCCACGCCGGGTGCTGCTGATCGGGATCCTGCTCTCGGCGTTCGCCATGTGGCAGATGGGCAAGTTCGACCTGTCGATGACCGCCGGGCCGATCGAGTGGGCGGGCTTTATCCAGGGCCTGGGCACGGGCCTGCTGTTCGCGCCGCTCAACACCCTGGCCTACGCCAAGCTGGCGCCGATCCACCGCACCGACGGCACCATCGTCTCCACCATGGCGCGCAGCATCGGCTCCAGCGCGGGGATTTCCGTCGTTCAGGCGATCCTGATCCGCGACGCCGCCCTGGCCCACGCCCGGCTGGCCGAACATGTGACCGTGACCGACCCCGTGCTGCGCTGGAGCCTGCCGCAGATGTTCAGCCTGTCCGGCCCCGGCCTCGCCGTGCTGAACGGCGAGGTGACCCGTCAGGGGACGATGATCAGCTATGACGCGGTGTTCGGCGCCCTGGGCGCCCTGGCGCTGCTGATGGCGCCGGCGCTCTTGATTCTGAAGCCGCCGCCGGCCCAGCCGGCCGCGGGCGCCGAGCCGAAAGCGGAGGGTCAGCCCGCCGCCGCCCATCATGAGGTGATGGTCGACTAGCCGTGGGCGGCGCGGGAATCGGCCGGCGCCTGTCCGCGCGCGGCGAGGCCATAGTCGCGCACCACGCTGGCCACCCGGATCCGGTAGTCGGCGAACACCCCGGCGCGGCCCTGGGCCTGGGCGCGCCGGTGGCCGCGCAGGCTGCGCCAGGCCTCCACCGCCGCCTCGTCGCGCCAGAACGACAGCGACAGCAGCTTGCCGGGCGTCGACAGGCTCTCGAACCGCTCGATGGAGATGAAGCCGTCGATCCCGGCCAGCATCGGCTTCAGCTCGGCGGCCAGGTCCAGATAGGCCTGCCGTCCGTCGGGCGACGGCTCGCCCTCGAAGATCACGGCGATCATTTGCGCACCGCCGACAGCCAGGTCCGCGTCTCCTCGAGGATGAACTTCCGCTCCTGGGCGAAGTTGAAGTTGGCGATCGAGGCGGCGTCCTGGCGCAGGCGTCCGCGATAGGTTTCGTAGGAGGCCAGGCAGTCGAAGCCGATCATGGCCAGCGCGATGTTGTTGGTCCCCTCGTGCGGCATGAAGTAGCCCAGGAGCTCACCGCCCATCTCCGGGATGATGGTCAGCCAGCGCCGGGCGTAGGTTTCGAAGTCGGCCCGTTTGTAGGGGTCGATGACGTAGCGGATGCAGCAGACGACGTTCTGGCTCATGTGGACCTCCGGTTGGCGGCCCCTTCCCTAGCCCGGACCGGCGCCGAGAGGCTTCGACCGCGGTCGAAGCTTGCCCCCTGGGCGGATCGGCGGACCCGGCCTAGGATCGGCGCGTGAAAGCCAAGTCCTCATGAAGGTGGGCCCGGACATCGCCGTCATCGCCTCGCTGCTGGGCGACCCGGCGCGCGCCAACATGCTGACGGCCCTGGCCGCCGGCCAGGCGCTGACCGCCGGCGAACTGGCGCGCGAGGCCGGCGTCACGGCCCAGACCGCCAGCTCGCACCTAGCCAAGCTGGCCGCCGCCAACCTGGTCGAAGGCCGCAAGCAGGGCCGCCACGTCTACTATGCCCTGACCGGCCCCGACGTCGCTGCGGTGATCGAATCCCTGTCGGGCCTGGCCGCGCGCACCGGCCACACCCGTGTGCGCACAGGGCCCAAGGAGCCCGCGCTGCGCCGCGCGCGGGTCTGCTACGACCACCTGGCCGGCGACCTGGGCGTGGCCATGCTGGACAGCCTGGTCCACCGCGGGATGATCGTGGGCTCGGGCGAGACCCTGGTGCTGACGGCGCAGGGCGAGGCCTTCATGACCGCGCTGGGCCTGGACCTGGCCGCCCTGTCGTCGCTGCGCCGGCCGCTCTGCAAAGGCTGCCTGGATTGGAGCGTGCGGCGCAGCCACCTGGCCGGCGCGCTGGGCGCCGCCCTGCTGAAGCGCTTCTTCGCCCTCGGCTGGGCGCAGCGCGAACCCGGCACGCGCATCGTGGCCTTCAGCCCCCGCGGCCTGGAGGCCTTCCGCGAGATCTTCGGGGTCAGGGACCCCGAACCCGAAGCCGCCTAGCGCGCCGCCTCGACAATCCCCGTCCGGTCGGCTTTGCTGGCGCGCCGCCGATTTGGCGCGCCTCGACCAAGACCTTTGGCCAAAGCCATTTTCGATAGGGACGGATTTCACATGCCACCACGGATGTTGCCTGAGCCCACGCCGGAGACCCGGCATTTCTGGGAGGGCTGCAAAGAAGGCGAACTGCGCCTGCAACGCTGCACCGACTGCGACGGCGGCGCCTATTTCCCGCCTCGGCCCTTCTGCCCGAAGTGCGGCAGCCGCAAGGTCGAGGTGTTCAAGGCCTCCGGGAACGCGGTGCTCTGGTCCTACGTGATCAACATGCGCCCGCGCCCCGACATGGGGACCGAGCCCTACGCCATCGCGGTCGTGAAGCTCTCCGAGGGCCCGACCATGATGACCAACATCGTGGACTGCCCACAGACGCCGGAGGCGCTGCAGCTCGACATGCCGGTGAAGGTCACCTTCGCCAAGCAGAGCGACGACATCTCGCTCCCGTTCTTCCAGCCGGCGGGAGCGTAGGACCATGAAGCAGAAATCCATTGCGGTCGTCGGCGCGGCCGAGACCACCCAGATGGGCAAGATCCCCGACGTCTCGGTGATCGGCCTGCACGCCGACGCGGCGCTAAACGCCATGGCCGACGCCGGCCTGAAACCATCGGACATCGACGGCGTGGCGACCGCCGGCATCAGCCCGGTCGAGCTCGCCCACTACATGGGCATCAAACCCACCTACGCCGACGGCACCCAGGTCGGCGGCTGCTCCTTCATGCTGCACGTGCGCCATGCGGCGGCGGCGATCAACGAGGGGCTCTGCAAGACGGTCCTGATCACCCACGGCGAGAGCGGCCGCAGCCGCGTGGGCGCCGGCGGCTTCGCCCGTTCGCCCTCCAGCCTGATGGGCCAGTTCGAGATGCCCTACGGCCCCATGGGCCCGCCGACCATGTTCACCATCCCCGTGCTCCGCTACCTCAAGGCCCGGGGCTACACGGTGGAAGACCTGGCCCAGGTGGCGGTGATCCAGCGCGAATGGGCGGCCAAGAACCCGCGCGCCAGCTTCAAGGACCCGATCACCGTCGACGACGTGCTGAAGTCGGACATGATCGCCTGGCCCTTCACCAAGCTGATGTGCTGCCTGGTGACCGACGGCGGCGGCGCGCTGATCCTGACCTCCGCCGACCGCGCCAAGGACTTCCCGCAGAAGCCGGTCTACGTCCTGGGCACGGGCGAGAGCGTCGAGACGCCCATGGTCAGCCAGATGTACGACTTCACCCATTCGACGGCCTTCCGCATCTCGGGGAAGAAGGCCTTCGAAGAAGCCGGCATCACCCACGCCGACGTCGACCATCTGATGATCTACGACGCCTTCGCCCACCTGCCGCTCTACGGACTGGAGGACCTGGGCTTCTGCAAGGAAGGCGAGGCGGCGGGCTTCATCCGCGACCGCAACACCGCCCCACCTAAAGATGGAAAAGGGGGTGGGAAGCTGCCGCTGAACACCAATGGCGGCGGCCTCTCCTACATGCACTCCGGCATGTACGGCATGTACGCCCTGCAGGAGAGCGTGCGGCAGATGCGCGGCATCGCCCCGGCCCAGGTGCCGGGCGCGAAGATCAGCATCGCCCACGGCGTCGGCGGCATGTTCGCCGCGTCCGGGACCATCGTGTTCTCGAACGAGGCGCCGTAAGCCAAGCGGAGGGTCGCGTGGGCCCGTCACAATCGATGGGCAAACAGCCGAGCATGACCACGCGAACCTTCCGCCGACTTGCCCTCGCGTCGCTGGCCTGGCTGGCCGGCGGCGCGGTGGCGCACGCCGAACCCGCACCCGACCTGACGCTGACCGGCGTCATGACGCGGGCCGATCACGAGCATTACCGTGAGATCCCGTTCAAGGTCCCGCCCGGGACCACGCGGGTGACGGTGGAGTTCGCCTACGCCGGCAAGGATCAGAAGTCGGTGATCGACCTGGGCGTGCGCGACCCGGAACGGTTCCGCGGCTGGAGCGGCGGCAACAAGCAGGGCTTCACGATCAGCGCGGCGGAGGCGGCGCCTTCCTACCTGCCGGGGCCCATCCCGGCCGGGACCTGGAAGCTGGTGCTGGGCGTGCCGAACCTGCGGGCCGGGGCGCAGGCCCCGTTCACCGCCAAGGTCTGGTTCGAGCATGGCGTCCAGCCGTTCGCGGGCTTCTCGCCGATCCCGATCAAGACCGGCCCCGGCTGGTATCGCGGCGACCTGCACATGCACACGGCCCACTCCGACGGCGGCTGCAAGTCCGACCGCGGCCAGCGCGTGCCCTGCCCGGTGTTCCGGACCCTGGAGGCCGCGCACCGTCACGGCCTGGATTTCATCTCGGTCACCGACCACAACACCAACGCCCATGACGAGGCGCTACGCGAGCTCGCGCCCTATTTCGACGACCTCCTGCTGATCCCCGGGCGCGAGGTCACCACCTTCTATGGCCACGCCAACGTCTGGGGCCCGGTCGGGCCGCTGGACTTCCAGCTGGGCTCGCCCCACGCGCCGACCCTGGCGGCGATCCAGGGCGAGGTGGAAAAGGCCGGCGGCCTGATCTCCATCAACCACCCCGGCCAGCCGTCGGGCGAGGCCTGCATGGGGTGCGGCTGGACGGCGAAGGACACCGACTTCTCCCGCATCCAGGCGATCGAGGCGGTGAACGGCGGGAGCCTGAAACTGCCGCATGGCGCGGAAAGCATCATCTCCGGCATCCCCTTCTGGGAGGCGCGGCTGAACGCCGGCCTGCGGATCACCGCCGTCGGCGGCAGCGACAACCACGACGTCGACATCGATCCGGCCACCGGCCAGGGCGTGGGGTTCCCGACCACCGTGGCCCACGCCTCGGAACTGTCGCAGCCCGCCATCCTGGCGGCGATCCGGGCCGGCCACGTCTTCGTCGATGTCACCGGCGGCCGCGACAAGCTGCTGGAGGTCACGGCGGCCTCCGGCGGGCGAACGGCGGAGATGGGCGATGCGCTGCCGGCGCCGCCGGGCGCGCCGGTGAAGGTGAGCGTCCACGTTCGCCACGCCGCGGGCGGGTCGTTGTCGATCGTCGGCGACGGCCCGAAGCCGAAGCTGGCCGACGCGGCCCTGGCCTCGGACGACGAGACCAGGACCTTCGAGGTCGCCGGCGACGGCCAGCGCCACTGGCTGCGTGTGGACGTGCGCGGACCGGACGGGACGATCTGGCTGCTGGGCAACCCGATCTACTTCAACGCGCCTTAGCTAAGCCGTGATCCTCTGCCCCTTGTGAGAGGAGGACCTGAAATCACGCGACGTGGCTGATTTCGTCCGAGGCCGGCGCGGTGGTCCCGGCCATGGCGTTCATGATGCTTTCGATCAGCGCCTGGGCGTGGATCGGCTTCGACAGGTGCAGGTCGGCGCCGGCCTCCTGGCTGGAGCGGATATGCTCGTCCAGCGCATTGGCGGTCAGCATGATCACCGGCGTGCGCGGCGCGCCGGTCTCGCGCTCCCAGGCGCGCAGCATGGAGGTGGCGGACAGGCCGTCCAGCTCCGGCATCTGCATATCCATCAGCACCACGTCGAAGCGTTCGCGCTTCAAAAGGTCCAGCGCCAGGCGGCCGTTTTCGACGATCACCGGGCTGACGCCGACGGATTCCAGGATCAGCTCGACCACCTTCTGGTTGGTGGGATGGTCCTCGGCGACCAGCACCCGGGCGCCGACGATGTCCAGGTCCTGGGCCTCTTCCGCCTCGTCGGCGGCGGCCTCGCCGGCCAGCCGCTCCAGCGGCGCGTAGACCGCGAAGGTCGAGCCCTGGCCGGGCGTGGACTTGACCACGATGCGC
>JAFEDM010000172.1 GCA_018241625.1 Pseudomonadota bacterium
AGCCAAGTGGGGGTAAGCCAAGTGGGGGTAAGCCAAGTGGGGGTAAGCCAAGTGGGGGTAAGCCAAGTGGCTCAGCGCACCGGGATGCGCAGGCCGACCTTCACGCCGGACGGGCTGGAGTCGTAGGCGACCTCGGACTTCAGGCTGTGGGCCATCGCCTTGATCAGCCGCGCGCCCAGGCCCGTGCCCTTGGCGCCGCCGTCCGACAGGCCGGGGCCGTCGTCCTCGACGCTCAACCGCACGAACCCGTCGCCGTCGGGGGTCAGTCGCACGCGCACCTCGCCGTCCTGGCCGCGCTTGTAGGCGTACTTGCAGGCGTTGGTGACCAGCTCGTTGACCACCACGCCGACGGAGATCGCCTGGTCGGTGGGCAGCTTCACGTCGTCGGCGTCCAGCACGATGCGGCGCGGCGATTCCGACGACGAAAGGGTGTCCTCCAGCTCCCGCACCAGCGGGGCCAGGTAGTCGCGCATCTCCACCACCTGCACGTCTTCGGAGGCGTAGAGCCGGCGGTGGACCTGGATGATGGCCTCGATACGCCGCTGGGTGTCCTTCAGCGCCGCCCGCGCCTCGCCTTCCACGGCGGAGGCCTGCATGCGGACCAGGGACGAGACCAGCTGCAGGCTGTTGGCGACCCGGTGGTTCACCTCGTGCAGCAGGGCCTCGAGCCGCAGATTGGTGGCGTGCAGCTCGGCCTGCGACTGGGCGTGGCGGCGGTGAAGCTCGGTCTTCTCCAGGGCCTGGACGATGGCGGTGTCCAGAAGGTCGAAGAACTCCTCGCCCACGGTCTTGACCACATAGTCGGCCGCGCCCGCCTTCAGCGCCGAGACCGCCACGCGGCTCTCGTCGGAGCCGGTGACATAGATGACCGGCGGCGGGTCGCGCAGGGCGCAGATGCGCTCCAGGGTGGCGAACCCGCCCAGGCCCGGCATGAAGTGATCGAGGGCGACCACGTCGACCTCGCCCTCTTCCAGGCGCAGCAGGCCGGCCTCGCCGCTCTCGGCCAGGATCACGTCGTAGCCGCGCCGTTGCAGCGACCGGCGCACCAGTTGGCGCAGGCCTTCGTCGTCATCGACATAGAGAACGCGATATTGGGGTTCGCTCACCCTTTGGCCTCGACCTCGGGAACCTGGATCACCGACAGGAACAGCCCAAGCTGGCGGATCGCGTCGGCGAAGCTTTCGTAGTTCACCGGCTTGGTGATGTAGACGTTGCAGCCCAGGTCGTAGCAGCGCTGGATTTCGGTCTTGTCGTCAGTGGTGGTCAGCACCACGACCGGCGTGCGCTTCAGCCGATCGTTGGACTTCACCCGCGCCAGGATGTCGGTGCCGCTCATGTCCGGCAGGTTGAGGTCCAGCAGCACCAGGGCCGGGCCGTTCAGCGCCGGCCCGTCTGCGGCCGCCTCCAGATAGTTCAGCGCCGACGAACCGTCGGTGAAATGGCGGATGGCGTTGCTGATGCCGGCGCGGCGGATGTTGCGTTCGATCAGGCGCGCGTGACCCTCGTCGTCTTCGACCATCACGATCGTGACGTGCTGCTGTTCGCTCATCGGGATGGCTCGCTGCTGGTCAATCGAAGGGGGAGTGAAACGCGGAAGGTCGCGCCCTGGTCAAGCGCGGACTCGACGTTGACCGTGCCGCCCAGCCTGTAGGCCAGGGCGCGGACGTGGGCGAGGCCGATGCCTTCGCCGGGCTGGTCCTGCGTCCCGGCCCGCCGAAACAGTTCGAAGACGCGTTCGTGGTCCTTGGGGTCGATGCCCCGACCGTTGTCCTTGACGTCGAAGACCACCCGCCCACCCCGCAAATCACCGGACACGTCCACACGCCCCGGACGTCCAGGCTTCAGGTATTTGAGGGCGTTCTCAATAAGATTTGAGAAGATCTGTTCCAGGGCGAGGCGATCGCTGAACACCGTGGGCAGGTTCGGCGACAGAACAATCTCGGCGCCAAGCTCGTTGCTCCTGTGCTGAAGCGTGGCGGCGACGCCGCTCAGCAGGGCGCCCATGTCCACGGCCTCGGGCGCCAGCACCCGGCGGCCCTGCCGGCTGAGCTGCAGGATGGCGTTGATCAGACGGTCCATCTTCTTCGTCGAGGCGCGGATGAAGCCGATGGATTCCGGCAGGTCCACGGTGACGGCCGTGCGCGCATCCTCGGCGACGATGGCCGGCGCCTCTGCCTCGGCGCGCTCCAGCAGGCTGGACAGCGGCTTGGCCGCCGCCTCCAGCTCGCTGGTGAAGCCCATGATGTTGACCAGCGGCGCGCGCAGGTCGTGGCTGACGATGTAGGCGAAGCGCTGGATCTCGTCGTTGGCGCGCTGCAGCTCGGCCGTGCGGGTGGCGACTTCGTCCTCGAGGCCGACGTTGAGGCGCCGCAGCTCGGCCCGCGAGACGCCGAGATCGCGGGTGTAGCGCAGGATGACGAAGATCGAGCCGGCGGCCACGAACAGCAGCAGCAGGCCCGCGATGATCGAGATGGTGACCAGCCAGCGGACGGAGCTCAACCGCTCGGCGTTGCGCGCCTGCAGCAGCCGCTTCTCCTCGATCTCCATCGCGTCGGCCCGGCTTCGGATGACCCGCGTGGAGGCGACGCCGGTGTCGTTGAAGAACTGCGAGGAGTCGTCGGCGCCGCCCCGGGCGAAGGCGATGGAGACGTCGATCGCCTTGAACTGCTCGGCCACTTCCTGGCGCAGGGCTACGAGGTTGGCCTGCTGGCGCGGGTTGTCGACGGTCAGCTTCTGCAGGAAGTCGACCTGGGCCCCGATCTGCGCCTTCAGCTGGTTCACGCCGGCGGCGAACCGCTCGTCGTGCGACAGCAGATAGCCGCGCCGCGCGGTCTCGATCCGCTCGTCCAGGGCGCGGAAGTCCGCGATGGCGGTGTCCACCCGATAGGTGTGCGCCACCCAGTCGGTGTAGTTCAGATTGCGCGCCAGGACGGTGGCGGCGGTGGCCGCCACGCCGAGGAGGGTGACGAAACCCAGCACCATCGCCCCGATGACCAGGGCGTTGAAGACCCGCTCGGCGCGCGCCTCCTTCCGGGCGCTTTCGCCCAGATCAACCGGCGAGGGACTCAAGCTCGGCCGCGTCGATGTCTTCGTTGGAATAGACGTTCTGGACGTCGTCGTCGTCGTCGAGCACCTCCAGAAGCTTCATCAGTGTGGCCGCGCCGTCGCCGGTGATCGGCGTGCGCGCCTTGGGCCGCCAGGCGACGCTGGCCGACTTGGCCGGGCCCAGCGCGGCCTCCAGGGCCGAGGCGACCTCCGAGAGGTCGCCAAAGGCCGTGTAGATGGTGTGGCCGTCGTCGTCCGACTCCACGTCGTCAGCGCCCGCCTCGATCGCGGCTTCCATCACCTTGTCCTCGGAGCCGGCCTCCGGGCCGTAGACGATCTGGCCCACCCGATCCCACATGAAGGAAACCGAGCCGGTCTCGCCGAGGTTCCCGCCGTACTTCGAAAAGCTTGACCGGACGTTGGAGGCGGCGCGGTTGCGGTTGTCGGTCAGGACCTCGACGATGACGCCGACGCCGCCCGGGCCGAAGCCCTCGTAGCGGATTTCCTCATAGGTTTCGGCGTCGCCGCCGGCGGCCTTCTTGATCGCGCGGTCGATGTTGTCCTTGGGCATGGACTCGGCCTTGGCGTTGGCCACGGCCAGGCGCAGGCGCGCGTTCATGGCGGGATCGGGCAGGCCGGACTTGGCCGCCACGGTGATCTCGCGGGAGAGCTTGGAGAACAGCTTGGAGCGCACGGCGTCCGCGCGACCCTTGCGGTGCATGATGTTCTTGAATTTCGAGTGGCCGGCCATGATCCGCTGAGTTCGTTGAGTGGGCGTCGGTGAGAAGGCGAAGGGCTGCTTCTATCCCCGGGCGCGCCGGATCGGAACCCCTTGAGACCTCGGCGGTTAGCGCGGTGGGGACGGGTGAAGGCGGAGGCTTCAGATGACCGACGAGTTCTTGGACACCATCGAGGAGGCCGATCGCGCGCCGCCGCTCAGCAACGGCGAGATGGTCCACTGGATGGAGAAGAAGCCGATCCGGGTCGGCCCGGCCGGGCTGTCGGCCGCGGCCCTGGGCGGTTTCGCCTTCGGGGTGGCCGCCACCGTGAGCGTGCTGGCGCTGATGGGCTGGATCGGGCCGGAGCGGGACCTGCCGGACCCGCGTCGATTCCGCGCCTAGGCGTCGTCGAGCGGTTCGCAGTCGAAGCGGTCGATCTGGCCGCCCAGCAGGCGGTAGACCGCCTCCTGGGGCACGTCCTGGTCCAGCATGTCCTCGCGCGACAGGCCGGCGTAGAGGCCGCGCAGGAAACGGCCCGTCACGCCGTGACTGACCAGGATCACCCGGCGCTCGTGCTCCGGCGGCAGGTCGCCGATGAAGCCGCCGACGCGCGCGGCGACCTCCTCGAAGGTCTCGCCGCCTGGAGCGCCGAAGAACCACTCGCGGGTCCCGACGAGGTCGGGCCGCAGGTCCGCGATCTGTTCGCGGGTGAGCCCCTCCCATTCGCCGAAGGCGATCTCCATCAGCCGGTCGTCGAGCTCCATCGGCAAGCCGGTGCGATCGGCCACGGCCTGGGCGGTGCGCCGCGCGCGGCCCAGCGGGCTGGCGATCAGCCGCCACGGCGGACCGCCCGCCTCGCGGGCGACGAGGTCGGCGGCGAGGCCGGCCATGGCGCGCGCCTGGCGTTCGCCCAGCGGTGTCAGCTGCGATTCGCGCCGGCCCTGGACGCGACGCTCGACGTTCCAGGCGGTCTGCCCGTGCCGCAGCAGCAGGATCATCGCTTGCGGCGCACCACCGGATGCGAGCTGGACAGCCCGCCGTCCACCGCGAGGGTCTGGCCGTTGACGTAGGAGGCCTCGTCGCTGGCCAGGAACAGGCCGGCGTTGGCGATCTCTTCCGGCACGCCGTAGCGGGTCAGGGGATTGAGCTGGCCGATCTTGTCCTCGTTGCCGCGGGCCCGCGCGCCGTCGAAGATCGGCTTGGTCATGCCGGTCTCGATCAGGCCCGGCGCGATGGCGTTCACCCGCACGCCCGTGCCGTAGAAGTCGTTGGCGGTGGTCTGCACCAGGCTGATCACGCCGGCCTTCGACGCCGAATAGGCTGGGCCGCCGGCGCCCGAGCGGATGCCGGCCACGGAGGCGGTGCAGATGATCGAGCCCTTGCCCGCCGCGATCATCGGGACCGAGGCGTGCTTGATGGCGAGGAAGGGGCCGATCAGGTTCACCCGCAGGATCTCCGCCCAGTAGGCCGCGTCCTGTTCCGGGATCGGGGTCCAGCCGCCGGAGATGCCGGCGTTGGCCCAGACGATGTCCAGCGATCCGTATTCGGACTGGGCGCGGGCCACGTAGGCCTGGACGAAGGCCTCATCGCCGGCGTCGCCCTGCATCGCGATGGCCTTGCCGCCGGCCTTGGCGACCATCTCGGCGGTCTCGGCCACCGCCTCGGTCTTGTCGGCGCAGATCAGGTTCGCGCCTTCGCGGGCGAAGATCAGACTGGCGGCGCGGCCGATGCCGCTGCCCGCGCCGGTGATGATGGCCGCGCGGCCGGAAAGACGTCCCATGTGATCCCCTTAGGCGGTGGCCCTATTGGCCGTGATCCGGGCGCGCTGCGCCGCGGCGGTGATGGCGTCGACGAAGATGTCGTAGAGGCCGGGCGGCAGGTCGTGGCCCATGCCCGGGATGATCCGCAGCTCGGCGCCGGGAATGGCGGCCGCGGTCGCCTCGCCGCCGACCTTCATCAGCAGCGGATCGTCGGCGCCGTGCAGCACCACCACCGGCAGCTTCAGCGTCTTCAGCTCGGCCGTGCGGTCGCCGTCGGCGCCCACCGCGTTGCGCTGGCGCACCACGCCTTTCGGATTGAAGGCGCGCTCGTATTCGGCGATCACCCGGGCGCGCATCTCCAGCTCGGTCCACGGATAGGCCGGACTGCCGATGGTCACCATGTTGGCGATCCGGTCGGCGACATAGGCTTCGAAGTTCGCCTTCGGATCCGGCGGCGGGATGTTGAGGACGGCGGCGGCGTCCGGCGTGGACTTGAAGGCCTCCTGCGCGCCGGTGGTCGACATGATCGAGGTCATCGACAGCACCCGGTCCGGATGGTCGATGGCCATGCGCTGGACGATCATCCCGCCCATCGAGACCCCGGCGATGTGCGCCTTCGCCACGTCCGCCGCGTCGAGCACCGCGACCGCGTCATCCGCCATGTCGCGCAGGGTGTAGGCGGTCTCGGGCCAGGACGACAGGCCGGTGTCGCGGTTGTCGAACCGGATGGCGCGGTAGCCCCTGGCGACCAGCTTCCGGCAGAAGGCCTCCGGCCAGCGGGTCATCTGCGAGCCCAGGCCGTTGACCAGCAGGACGGCCTGCGGCTGGTCATCCCCGAAGCTCTGCCACTCGATCTCGACATCGCCGTTCTTCGCGCGGGGCATTTGTCGACCTCCAATTCCCTCTTCGTGTCATCCCGGTTTCGCGGCACGCGAAGACCGGGACCCATAAGCGTCTGCGTTCGATGATCGTCCTGAGGCCTCGGTGTCCATGGGTCCCGGATAGGCCCTGCGGGCCTTCCGGGATGACACCTGGGATCGCACTAGGGGATCAGCAGAACTCTCCCCACGGCCTGGCGGCTTTCGATGTAGCGGTGGGCGGCGGCGGCGTCCTTCAGCGGGAAGGTGCGGTCGATCAGCACCTTCAGCTGGCCGTCGGCGACGTCCTGGATCAGCTGCTGGATGTTGTCGTGCACCCGGTCGGTGGCGATCTCCGCGCCCAGGAAGACGCCGGAGAGGCTGCGGTTGCCGCCCATCATCGAGCCCACGTCGACCTTCATGGGTTCGCGCCCGGCCGCGCCGACCATCGAGACGCGGCCGCGATAGGCCAGCGAGAGGATCGAGGTCTGCAGGGTCGGGCCGCCGACGGAGTCGACGATCACATCGGCCATGTGCTTGTCGGTGAGCCGCGCCACCTCGGCCGCCACATCGTCGCGGGCGTAGTTGATGCCGTGGGTCAGGCCATAGGCCTTCAGCTTGTCCAGCCGCTCATCGGACGAGGCGGTGGCCAGCACCATGGACGCACCGGCCCGCGCCGCGAGCTGGATCGCGGCCACGCCCACGCCCGAGGCGCCGGCCTGCACTAGGACGATCTCGCCCTTCTGCATCCGGCCGAACTCGAACAGGCAGTCGTGCGCCGTGCCGAACGGCACCGGGATGGCCGAGGCCTCCAGGATGTTCATGCCGTCGGGGATTTTCCAGGCGGTGCGGGCGGCGACCGCGCGCAGCTCGGCGTGGCTGCCGTGGGCGCCGGTGGTGACCACCTTGTCGCCGACCTTCAGGTTGGTGACCTCCTCGCCGACCTCCATGACCTCGCCGGCCGCCTGGTAGCCCACGATGTGCGGCTTGGTCACCAGCGCGCCGCGGAAGCGGTTGAGCGTGTCGCCACCCTCGATCGAGACGGCTTCGACCCGGATCACGATGCCCTTGGGATGCACCTGCGGGTCCGGGACATCCTCGTAGCGGAAGACGTCCGGGCCGCCGTTCTCATAGTAGACCGCAGCCTTCATCGTTCCGCTCCCTTTGAAACATCTGTTTGACACCACCCATTCCACGGCCAACCTGGGGGCGCAAGCGTGGCGGAGGATGAGGCGATGACGCGGGCTCTGGTGCTGGGCGGCGGCGGGCCGGTGGGGATCGCCTGGGAGAGCGGCCTGATCGCGGGCCTGGCCCAGGGGGGCGTGGACCTGAGCGCCGCCGATTTCACCATGGGCACCTCGGCCGGCTCGTTCGTCGGCGCGCGGCTGGCGCTGGGGGCCGACCCGAAGACCCTCGCCGATCCGATCCTCGCCGACCGCATCCCGGGCGAGGAAGGCCGGCCCGCGGGCGGCGGCGGCCCGCCGCCGGACCTCAGCAAGTTGATGGCGCTGATGGCCGAGGCGCAGGGCGGCGTGCGCAACCCCGCGGAGGTTCGCGCCGAGATCGGCGCCTTCGCCCTGGCCGCCCAGACCATGGACGAGCAGGCCTTCCTCGACAGCTTCGGCAAGTCGTTCTCGACCCTGCCGGTCGATGCGTGGCCGCAGCGCGGCTTCGCCTGCACGGCTGTGGACGCCGAGACGGGGGCCTTCCAGCTGTGGACCCAGAAGTCCGGCGTGGGCGTGGTCCGCGCGGTGGCGTCGAGCTGCAGCGTTCCGGGCGTCTATCCGCCGGTGACCCTGAACGGCCGGCGCTACATCGACGGGGGCATGCGCTCGTCCACCAACGCCGACGTGGCCATCGGCCACGATCTGGTGCTGGTGGTCGCGCTGCGCCTCGGCGGCGCCGGCGGCGCGGTGGGCGATCGGATCGCCGCGCGCCTGGACGAAGAGGTGGAGAGCCTGAAGGACGGCGGGGCGACGGTGCTGACCATCACGCCCGACGAAGCCAGCGTGGAAGCCTTCGGCGTCAATCTGATGGATTTCCGCCGCCGGCCGGACGCGGCCCGCGCGGGGCTCGCCCAGGGCCAGGCCTACGCCAGGGACGTCAAGCCGTATTGGTCCTGACCTGAGGCGCCTGCGACGGGGCGGCGGCGGGGCGGCCGAACAGGAAGCCTTCGACGAAGTCCCACAGGTCGCCGATCTCGCGCGCCGCCTCCGTCGCCGGGTCCAGCTCCTCCGCCGAGCGGCCGGCTTCCAGCGCCGCCTGGTAGCTGATCCGCGCCCGCAGGATGGTCGGGATCACCGGCAGGCGCAGCAGCTTCAGCGCCTCCTGCGCCCGTTTGACGGACGGCGCCTCGACGCCGCCGCGCGAGGAGGGCGCCTGGTTGAGGACCACCAGGCCGGGCTTGCGCAGCCTACGGACGATCTCTGCGGTCTGCAGGGAGGCCGCGATGTCGAGGAAGGTCGGCCGGATCACCAGCAGGCACAGGTCCGCGGCCACGATGGCGTGGCCGATCTCCTCCTCGACCACGGCCGGGGTGTCGACGATCATCAGCTCGACCTCGCCGCGCAGGGCGGCGAGCTGCAGGGCGAACAGCTTGGGGCCGGTGGATTCCACCAGCTCGGGCCCGCCCTCGCCGCGGCCGCGCAGCACCTGGCTGGCGGATCGTTGGGCGTCGGTGTCGGCGACCAGCACCCGGCGTCCACGCAGATGCGCGGCGAGCGCGAGGTGCACGGCGACCGTGCTCTTCCCTGACCCGCCCTTGCGCGCGATGACGGCGATGGTGCGCATGCGGCGAGCGGGCGGAGTCCGGGGCGGCGGGAGAACGGCCAAGCTTGACCGACGCCTGTGACAGATGCGCGACCGGGGTCCGCCGGAAAACGGAAAGGGCCGCCCCGCGTGGGACGGCCCTTGGCGCCTTGGATATATGCGGTTCCTGCGCGATCAGGCGACCGCGGCGGCCGCCCGGCGGCGACGCAGGGCCGCGCCGGCGAGGCCGAAGCCGCCGATCATCAGGGCCCAGGAGGCCGGTTCCGGAACCCCAGGCGCGACCGAGGTCAGGCTGACGTTGTCGACACCGTCCCACGACGGAACGTTGCGGCCCGCGAACGTCAGGGTGTCGGTCCCGGTCGCGGTGACGTTGAAGGTGTACTGCACCCAGCCGGTGGCGCGCTGGTCGGGGCTGTCGAGGAGCTGGCTGCCCTCGATGACGACGCCGTTCCACAGGGCGGAGAAGTCGTTCGGCGTGCCGCCGTCGCTGATGTGGAAGTAGCTGAGCTGCAGGGTGTCGCCGGCGTTGTCGCTGACGGTCTGGCTGGTCGTGCAGTCGGTCTGCGTGCAGCCCAGCCCCAGGAACAGATCACCGTCCTGCGCGGTGATGCCGTTGAAGCCGGATCCCGTGACGAAATTGCCGTCGGCCCAGCCGGCGTCGAAGCTCTCGAAGCTGCCGTTGGTGATCAGGTTCTGGGCGTGCGCCGAGGCGCCGGCGGCCAGGGCCATGGCGACGGTCGCCACGGCGAGAAGCTTCTTACTCATCATTACCCCACTCAATGTTTTGACAAGAATTGTCTGGAGCGAAAGTACAGAGCTAATCCCGTAGTAATATTGGATTCAATTCGTGGGGGATTTTAACCATATATTCAACCACCCAAGCGCGACTTCTATATCAAAAGGCAACTTTCGAGCGGTTGACTAGGGGCGAATTCATAAAATCCGCATATGTGTACTTATCAATTGAGGGCGAGAATTAACTATTCGCCTTCACGAAGGCGCGGATGGCGGCGGTGATGCGGTCCTGGTCGTCTTCGGTGAGATAGGGGTGCATGGGCAGGCTGATCACCTGACCGGCCTTGGCCTCGGTCACCGGCAGGCCGCCCGGCGCGACCGGATAGACCGAATAGACGCCCTGCTTGTGGATCGGGATCGGGTAGTAGACGGCGGTCGGCACGCCCTGTTCGCGAAGATAGGGGCCGAGCGCGTCGCGGCCGCCCTTGGCGCTGTCCGGGACCTCGATGGTGTACTGCGCCCAGACGCTGACGCCGCCGTCCAGCACCGTGGGCGTCTTCACGAAGCCGGCGAGGCCCTCGGCGTAGCGGTCGGCGACGCGGTTCCGCGCTGCGATCTCGTCCTCGAAGATCTTCAGCTTCTCGATCAGGACGGCGGCCTGGATGGTGTCCATCCGCGAATTCATCCCGATGCGGACGTTCAGATATTTGGGGTCGTGCTCGAAGGTCTTGCCCTCGATGTCCGACTTCACCGCCTGGCCGTGGACCCGCAGGCTGACCAGCAGGTCGTGGAACCGCTCGTCCTTGGAGAGGACCGCGCCGCCGTCGCCGTAGCAGCCCAGCGGCTTGGCCGGGAAGAAGCTGGTGGTGGCCACGTCGGCCCAGTGGATCGGATGCTTGCCGTCGAGCGTGCAGCCGAAGCCCTGGGCCGAGTCGCTGATCAGCTTCAGCCCATGCTTCTGGCAGACGCGGGCGATGGCCGGATAGTCGGCCGGGCCGCCGAACAGGTCGACGGCGATCACGGCGCGCGGCGTCAGCTTGCCCTCGCGCTTCACCGCCTCGATGGCGGCCTGCAGGCTTTCCGGGTCGAGGTTGTAGGTGTCCGGGTCGATGTCCACGAACACCGGCGAGGCGCCGACCAGCGGCATGGCCTCGGCGGTGGCGGCGAAGGTGAAGGAGGGGCAGAAGACCGCGTCGCCGGGGCCGATCCCCCAGGCCATCAGCGGCAGCACCAGGGCCTCGGTGCCCGAGCCGCAGCTGAGCGCATGGGGCGCCTGGCCGAAGGCGGCGAGCTGGCGTTCGAACTCCGCGATCTCGGGGCCCATGATGTAGGCGCCGGAGCGCACCACCTTGAGGATCGCATCCTCTAGCGGCTGGCCCAGGCGCTTGCGCTGCGCCTGCAGGTCGATGAACGGGATCATGGCGTGCTCCAGCCGGACGTCCGGCGAGTTGGGCGGCGAATTTGGGCGCGGCCTATGCCATGCGTCGCCCGGTGACGCCAAAACACGCTGGGTTTCGCGGTGTTTCTTGGGGCCCGTCGCGCGACTGTCGGGAACGGCGTGCTACGGTCGTCCTCGGGGTGACAAGGAGGACGGCATGCCGAAGTTCATCGCGCTCTACATGGGATCTGTCGAGGCCAACCGGCGCGGCGAGGCCAACCCGCCGACGCCCGAGCAGATCGGCCAGGGCATGGCGGCCTGGGGCAAGTGGATGAGCGACCACGCCGATATCGTGGTCGACGCCGGCGGGCCGCTGGGCAAGACCAAGCGGGTCGGCCCGGACGGGATTTCCGACATCAGCAACTTCGTGGCCGGCTACACGGTGATCGAGGCGGACTCGGCCGAGGCGGCGGCCAAGCTGTTCGAGGGCCATCCGCACTTCTCGATCTTCCCGGGCGACTCCGTGGAGATCATGCCGGTGATGCCGATCCCCACCGGGCCGTAGTCGACCACGGGTTCCTCCTCCCCCTGTGGGAGGAAGACGCGATTATGGCGATGAGCTTCAGGAGGTCCGCGCGGTCGTCGAGGCGTAGAGGCCGTTCATCCTCGCGCTGAGCGTCGCCATGTGGGCGCGCAGGTCGGGCGGCGCCAGAAGTTCGGCGTGCGGCCCCAGCTTCAGGATCTCGTCGGCGGCGTGGTCGAGGCTGTCGATCTCCACCGGGATGGTGACCGTGACCCAGCCCTGCGCGTCCGGCGGGCCGGCGGTCTCGTCCGCCATGGCCTTGGCCGCGGCGCTGAGCCGGGGCAGGCGGCGCACGCCCTCCGGCGACAGGCGCACCGTCGCCTGGCCTCGCTGGATCCGCGCCTCGAAGTCGGCCGCCCAGGCGACCCAGTAGGCGGCGAGGTCGAAGTCGGCCGGCCGCGCGAAGGTCTCGTCGGTGAGCTCCAGCGCCTCGATGGCCGAGACCCGGTAGGTGCGCGGCTTTCCGCCGGCCCCCTTCTGCCGAGCCTGGGCGATCAGGTACCAGACGCCGCCCTTCAGGGTCAGGCCCAGGGGCTGAAGCTCCCGCTCCACCGTGTCCGTCCAGCTCTCATAGCGGATACGGACGATCCGGGCGCCCCAGACCGCTTCGGCGAGCTGCGGCAGCAGGGCGACGGGTTCGGGGCCCCGGAACCAGCCGACAGGGTCGAGGTGGAACCGGGCGCCGAGCTTGGGGGCGCTGTCGCGGCCGGGCAGGGCCGCCAGGAGCTTGAGCTGCGCCTGGGCCATGGCGTCGCCCAGGCCGAGGTCGGCAGCGGGGCCCGGCAGGCCCGACAGGAACAGGGCTTCGGCTTCGGCGGGCGTCAGGCCGGTGAGCTTGGTGCGGTAGCCGTCGAGCAGCTGGAAGCCGCCGGTCCTTCCGCGGTCGGCGTAGATTGGCACGCCCGCCGCGGAGAGCTGGTCCACGTCGCGATAGATGGTGCGGACCGAGACCTCGAACTCCTCCGCCAACGCCTGGGCGGTCATCCGCCCGCGGGTCTGGAGCAGGAGGAGGATCGAGAGGAGGCGGCTGGCCTGCATCGCTAGCGCCCTCCCCTAACGGGGAGGGACAGGCGGCACAGCCGCGAGGGTGGGGGAGTCGCGATCATCCCCAACCTCAGCATTCTGGCCCACGCTTCCCCACCCTGGCGCTGACGCGCCCTTCCCTCCCCGTTAGGGGAGGGTGTTCTAAATCTGCCGGGCGCGACCTTCCCAGTAGGGCGCGCGGACCTTGTTGCGCTGGATCTTGCCGGCTTCGGAACGCGGCAGCTCGGTCGCGAAGTCGACGCCGCGCGGGACCTTGAAGCCGGGCAGGTTGGCGCGGGCGAAGTCGAGGATCTCCTGCGCCAGCTTTTCCGAAGGCTCGAACCCTTCCTTCAGCAGGATCACCGCGCGCACCTGTTCGCCCCACTCGTCGTGCGGGATGCCGACCGTGGAGGAGTCTTCCACGGCCTCGTGCTTGATCAGCTCGTTGTCGATCTCCTGCGGGTAGATGTTCACCCCGCCGGAGATGATGGTCTCGGCGTCGCGGCCGGTGAGGAACAGGTAGTCGTCCTCGTCGTAGTAGCCGACGTCGCCCAGGGTGAAGTAGTCGCCGACCCGGCTCTTCTGGGTCTTGGCCTCGTCCTTGTAGTAGGTGAAGCCGCCGCCGGGCGGCAGCTGGTGGTAGATCTTCCCGGGCACGCCGGGCGGCAGTTCGTTGCCCTCGTCGTCGAGGATCTTGGAGCCGAGCAGGGCCGGGCGCTTGCCGACGCTGCCGGGCTTCCGCAGCCATTCCTCGGCCGAGATCACGAAGCCCGCGCCGCCCTCGGAGCCGGCGTAGTACTCGTTCAGCACGGGGCCGAACCAGTCGATCATCGCCAGCTTGACCTCCGGCGGGCAGGGCGCCGCGCCGTGGACGATGTACTTCACGTGGCTGACGTCGTGGGCGGCCTTGACCTCCTCCGGCAGGGCCAGCAGCCGCTGGAACATGATCGGGACGAGGTGCATGTGCGTCACCCGCTTGTCCACGATGGCGCCCAACACGCCCTCGGACTCCCACTTGTCGAAGAACACCAGCTCGCAGCCGGCGCCCATGGCGCCGCGCACGTCGAAGGCCAGGGGCGCGGCGTGGTAGGCCGGGCCGGCGCAGAGCTGCACCGAGGTCTCGTGGTCGTAGCCGCGCATGGCGTAGAGGCTCTGGACCGGGATCACCGGCTGGGCGCGGTAGACGCCCTTCGGCCGCCCCGTAGTACCGGAGGTGTACATCATGGCGTTGCCCAGCACGGGGTCGGGGATGTCCGAACCGTCCAGCGGCGCCAGCGCCTGGTCGTAGTTGAGGAAGCCCGGCAGGTCGCCGCCGATGGCGACCTTGACCTTGAGGCCCGGGCACTGCGCCGCCGCCGCCGCGGAGGCGGCCACCCGGGTGTCGAAGAAGGCCGCCTTCGCCTCGCAGTCGCCCACGATGTAGGCGATCTCGTCGGCGGTCAGGTGCCAGTTCACCGGGGTGATCCGCCAGCCGGCGCGCTGGGTCGCGGCCAACACCTCGACGAACTCGGCGCGGTTGGAGCAGACCAGGGCCACGGCGTCGCCGGGCTGCAGGCCCTGGGCGCGCAGCAGGCGCACGATGCGGTTGGCCTGGGCGTTGACCTTGCCCCAGGTATGGGTCTTGCCGTCCGGATCGTGGATGAAGGTGCGGTCGGGCTTGATGTCCGCCCAGACGGCTATGGTCATGCCCTTGGCCGCGGCCTCGTTCAGCCGGTCGTCCAGGCTTACGCGCGCCTTCACGTCGTCCATCAATTCCTCCCGAGGCGCCCAATGGGTGGCGCGCTGATGCTGTTGGAGGCGGCCGGAGGCGGGACGAAATAATCCGCGCCTGTCAGCGTCCCGGCATCCTCGCGGCCACCATCACACGCCCAACTGGGAGCGACAATTGGGCAGGCGACAATTGGGAGCTACTTGCCCGGCGCCCGGCTCAGGTCGCAGATCCAGTTGACCTCCCAGGTCCGGCCGCCGTCGAGGGAGAAGGCCTGCTCCATGTGGGCGTCGTTCCTGCCTTTGTGGCCCCACTGGTAGCGGACCAGGACCATGCGGCCCTTCCAGTCCTGCTGATTGTAGAACTCGCCCAGGCCATCGTGGAACGCGCCGACCACGGCCGGCAGGTCCATGGTCCCGGCGTCGACGTTCACGCCATAGATGCTCCACTGGCGGGAGGTCGGGTTGTAGAGGCGCAGCGTCTGGGCGCGGATATGCTTCACCGCCCCGGCCGGCGCGTTCGGGCTGTCGACCTCGAACTCCTCGAAATTGGCCGAAGAGCCCAGCACCGGGTGGTGGTTGGAGACGCCGTCGTACTCGATCCAGGCGGTCGAGCCGACCAGGCGGTCCGGCAGGCGTTTCACATGCGCCTTCCAGTCGCCCAGCAGGAAATCGAAGTCGTGGGCGCCATCGTGGGTCGCCGGCGCGGGAACCTTCGGATAGGGCGGCGATTGCGCCAGGGCGGGCGCGGCCATGCCCAGCAGGCAGGCGGCGGCGACAGGAAGCAGACGGGTCATCGGAAGCCTCGCGTTGGTGTCCGCGGGGCTTATGGCCGCCTAAAGCTGACAGCGAGCATCAGGATTTACGCGCGATCGAAGATTTTCCGCTGACCGTCGTCACCCGGCCTGTCCGGGTGATCCATGCGGTGGCTCAGCTTGGGTCCCCCGGATCAGCCTGCGGCTGACCGGAGGATGACGATCTAGGGGAAAGCGCGAGAGGCCCAGCGCCAGACGAGCCAGCCGGCGCTGGCGCCGACACAGGTCAGGAAGGTTCCCCAGCACAGGTCGATGAGGGTGATCCGCGTGGCCCACACCTTCAGCGTCGCCTGATTGGTGAGGTCGTAGGTGGCGTAGGCGAAGCAGCCGAGGATCGCGCCGGTCAGCGCCACCTTGCCCAGGTTCGCGTCGCGGTTCGGCAGGATGGCCAGCAAGACCACGCCCAGCACATAGACCAGGTAGAAGACCACCGCCGCCCGCAGGTCCGGCTTGTCGGCCAGGGCGTAGTCGAGCAGCGGCCGATAGACCCGCTGGCCGGCGAGGGTGAGGTAGATCGCGTCCAGGATCGCGATGGCGACGCCGGTCCCAAGGTAGGTGATCGCGTACTTCAGCATTCGTCCCCGCGGTCAGGTCGGCTTCAGCCGGTAGTGGCTGACGCCCCACTCGGTCCCGCCACGGTGACCGAACAGGCCGGCGGTGGCCAGGAAGAACAGCCGCCAGCGCCTGTGCCACAGCACGGCCTTGTCGCCATAGACCCGGCGCAGCACCGGGCGGATGGCGGCCACGTTGCGGTCGTAGTTTTCCAGCCAGTGCAGGGCGGTCTTCTCGTAGTGGGTCCCGCTCCAGCGCCAGTCCTCTTCCACCTCGAACAGGTCGGGGAACTGCCGCATCAGCTTATGGCTGGGCATGACGCCGCCGGCGAAGAAGTGCTGGGCGATCCAATCCAGCTCGTCCTCGACGTTGAACCGGTAGGGCCCAGTGCGATGGGTGAAGATGTGGATGAAGAGGCGCCCGTCCGGCTTCAGCCAGGTCTTCACCCGGCCGAGCAGGGCGCGCCAGTTGGCCATGTGCTCGAACATCTCGACGCTGACCACGCGGTCGTAGGCCCCGGGCTCCGGCGGGGTGAAGTCGTTCATGTCGGCGGTGATCACCGTCAGGTTGTTCAGACCTTCGGCGGCGGCCTTGGCGCGGATGAACTCGCCCTGGCTGGCGGAGTTGGAGACTGAGGTGATCGTGGACGTCGGATAGTGGCGCGCCATCCAGAGCGACAGCGAGCCCCAGCCGCAGCCCAGCTCCAGGATCGTCTGGCCGTCCTGCAGGTCGGCATGGGCGCAGGTTTCGGCCAGGGCGCGTTCCTCCGCCTGCTCCAGGGTGTCGCCCGGCTCGTAGAGGCAGGAGGAGTACTTCAGGTTCGGGCCCAGGCAGTTGAGGAAGAACTCGGCCGGCACCTCATAGTGCTGCTCGTTGGCCGCATCGGTGTGCTCGGCGATCGGGCGGTCGGCCATCTCACGGGCGAAAGCCGCGTCGGTGTCGGCCCCCGCCGTGGCGGCCTGTTTGCGGGCGCCGGACACCAGGAACTCGATGGCGGCCTTGCGCACAGGGTCGGGAAGCGGGGCGCCCTCGAAGGCGAGGAGGGCGGCGGAAACGAGACTCATCGGGGTCCTTAGGCTTTGGGCGGAAGGGGCACGAAGGCGCTGACGCGCCGCTGGTAGTCGCGGTAGGCCTCGCCCTTGGAGGCCAGCTGGGCCTCCTCGAGCGGCGGGATGCCGCTGACCCGGGTCAGCAGCAGGAACATCACGGCGGGCGCGGTCAGGCTGAGCCAACTCAGCGGCTGGCCGAGCTGCAGGCCGATGGCCGGATAGGCCAGCCAGCCCAGCCATTCGAAGAAATAGTTGGGGTGCCGCGACCAGCCCCAGAGGCCCACCTCGGCCACCTGGCCCTTGTTGGCGGGGTCGGCCTTGAAGCGGCGCATCTGCTCGTCGGCGAGGGCCTCGCCCGCGATGGCGGCCACCAGGATCGCCACGCCGATCGCGTCGCGCAGGCCGAGCGGCCCCGGCGCGGCGGCGGCGATCAGCACCGACAACGACAGGAGCGCCGTGGCCGGGGCCTGTGGCAGGGTCACGAACAGCATGTTGCGGGGATAGTCGCGGCCCCAGTCGGCCCGGAACTTGGCGTAGCGGGGGTCCTCGTGCTTCGCCACGCGCGGCGCGAGATAGCCGCCCAGCCGAACGGCCCAGGTCAGCACCAGGGCCGCCACCAGATACCGGCGCGTGGGCGGCGCCTCGAAGCCGGCGTGGGTCCACAACGCCGCGCCCGCCAGCACGACGCCCGAACCGAACGTCCAGAAGACGTCCGTCCAGCCGCCGTTGCGCGTTGATAGGCCAAATGCCCACGCGCCCACCATCGCGGCCGTCATCACGCCGAGCACCGTCAGGCTCAACACCCAGGGCATGCCGGAGGCACTTTCCACATCGTCGATACGCGGTCATACCTTGGCCCGGATGCATCCGCTGGGGGAAGCCTCCCGTAGCTCAAGGAGGCGCGCCTTGCCGGGGGACGCGTCTCTGTTGGCCAAGGGGTTCAGGCGTGTTGGAGACCGATGAGCGTCGTCTGCGGGTCGCCGTCGTAGGCGGCGGCGTCGCCGGCCTGTCGGCGGCCTGGCTGTTGTCGCAGCGGCACGAGGTGGTGCTGTTCGAGGCGGACGGCCGGCTGGGCGGCCACGCCAACACCGCCGAGGCGCCGAATCAGCAAAGCGGGACCACGCCGGTCGACACCGGCTTCATCGTCTACAACGAGCCCAACTACCCGAATTTCACCGCCCTGCTGGATCACCTGGGCGTGGCCTCGATCCCCGCGGACATGTCGCTGTCGGTCAGCCTGGACGACGGGGCCTTCGAATATTCCAGCTTCGGCATGGCGGGCGTGTTCGCCCAGAAGCGCAACCTGTTCTCCGCCCGGTTCTGGGCCATGCTGCGCGACGTGCTGCGCTTCTATCGCCATGGCCCGAAGGACCTGGCCGCGCTCGAGGCGCCGCTGACCTCGCTCGACGACTACCTGGCGCAGAAGGGCTACTGCCAGGCGTTCCGCGACGATCACCTGCTGCCCCAGGCGGCGGCCATCTGGTCGACGCCGCTGGCGGCCATCGGCGCCTATCCGGCCGCGGCCCTGATCCGCTTCTTCCAGAACCACGGGATGATGAGCGTCTTCGGCCGCGGGCTGTGGCGCACCGTCCAGGGCGGCAGCCGGTCCTATGTCCGCCGGCTGACCGAAGCCTTCAACGGCGAGGTGCGCGCCGGCGTCCGCGTCACCGGCGTCAGGCGCGTGACGGGCGGCGCGGAGGTGCGCGACGCCACGGGCCATGTGGAACGCTTCGACGAGGTGGTGATCGCCGCCCACGGCGACACCGCCCTTTCGCTGCTCGACGATCCGACGGCGGAGGAGAAGCGCCTGCTGGGCTGCTTCAAGTACAGCCGCAACCTGACGGTGCTGCACACCGACAAGAGCCTGATGCCCAAGCGCAAGGCCGCCTGGTCGAGCTGGAACCACATCGGGCGGCGCAACGATCCCGAGGACGGCTGCGTCACCTATTGGATGAACCGGCTGCAGAGCCTGAAGCATCCGCAGGACCTGCTGGTGACCCTGAAGCCTACCCGGCCCATCGCCCCGGAGGCGGTGATCCGGACCGAGGTCTACGAGCACCCGCTGTTCGACGCCGGCGCCATCGCCGCCCAGCGCGAGCTCTGGGGGCTGCAAGGCGCCCGGCACACCTGGTTCTGCGGCTCCTATTTCGGGCACGGCTTCCACGAGGACGCCCTGCAGTCGGGCCTGGCGGTGGCCGAGCAGCTGGGCGGCGTGCGCCGGCCGTGGACCGTGGAGGACGAGAACGGGCGCATCCACGTCTCGTGCGCCCCGTCGGTGGGGGCCGCGGCGTGACCCTGGCCTCCGGGCTCTACACGGGCCTGGTCAGCCACAACCGGCTGAAGCCGCGTCGGCACAAGCTCGCCTATCGGATCTTCATGCTGCTCATCGACCTCGATGAGCTGGCCGATCTGAAGCTGAAGACCCTGGGCGTGGGCCGCTTCAACCTGTTCGGCTTCGACGAGCGCCGGTTCGGCGACGGCTCCGGCCGGCCGTTGAAGGCGCAGGTCGAGGCGATGCTGACGGACGCGGGCCTGCCGACCGGCGGACCCGTCCGCATGCTGGCCATGCCGCAGATCCTGGGCCGGGCGTTCAATCCGCTGACGGTCTATTTCTGCTACGCCGCCAACCGCACGCTTTCGGCCATCCTCTATGAGGTGAACAACACCTTCGGCGAGCGGCACGGCTATCTGATCCCGGCGCCGAACGCCGCCCTGATCCGGCAGGGTTGCGCCAAGGGCTTCTACGTCTCGCCCTTCATGGACATGGACCTGTCCTACAGCTTCAAGATCCTGCGGCCGGAAGAGCGGGTGCTGGTCTCGGTCGACACTTCCGACGCCGAGGGCCTGGTGCTGGCCGCGAGCTTCGCGGGCGAACGGCGCGAACTCACCGACCGCGAACTGGTCCGCGCCTGGCTCACCCATCCCTGGATGACCATCGGGATCGTGGCCGCGATCCACTGGGAGGCGCTGTTCATCTGGCTGAAGGGCCAGAAGATCCGGCAGCGGCCGAAAAAGCCGGAGCGGTTCATCACCGTCGCCCCGCCGGCTGAGCTGGCCGCCTAGGTTCCATCCGCGATGAGCGGTCCTCGAAATGGCTTCAGGCCAGCCCCGCCTTTTCCAGCAGCAGGCGGCTGAACGCCTCGCGGATCTTCGGCACATGGCGGTGCTTGTACGGGAACATCGCCGCCGGCTCGTCGAGGTGCAGCAGGACGCAGGCGTTGGCCTCGAACAGCACGACCTGGTCGTCGTCCGTGATCGCACAGTCGAGCCCGCCGTAGTCGAGGGCCAGGCGGTCGCACACGGCCTGCACCGCCGCCGCGCGCCGGGGGCTGAAGACGCCGCGCCAGTCGGCCAGGAACTCGGCCTCCTCCGCGCGTTTCCAGGCGTGCTGGGCCGGTTGCGCCCGCCAATAGTGGGCCAGCCAGTCCTCGGTGATCGCCAGGTGGAAGGCGAAGACCTCGTCGCCCACGAAGATCAGCCGGTACTTGCGCCAGAAGCCGTCGGCCGAACGGGTCTCCACATAGGGCGTGAGGAGCAGGCGGTCCGGCGGGTCGGCGGCGAGGTAGGCGTCCCGCTCGGCCTCGGTGCGCAGCAGGATCAGGTTCTCACCGCCATGGTCGCCGGCCGGCCGGACGAGGGTCGGGCCGGCCAGCGTCGTCGCCGCCAGTGCCCGGTGAGGCGCGGACGACCGGCGGAACGACCAGGCCGTCGATGCCGGCGAACAGGGCGCAGGCGTTTTCGCGGCCCGTCCGGCGGATGCGGGCCGGCGGGTTCAGCACCGGCTTGCCGAGCTCGGCCAGCAGGCGCTCGGCGGTGTCGAGCTGGCCGAACCGGTCGCGATCGATATCGCCCAGGGCGCAGAACACCACGTCGGCGGCCTCGAGGTCGGCGCGGCTCACGGCGCCCAGCGGCGCGTCGGCCTGGTTGGGCGAGAGCAGGCTGAGCGAGGCGACGCGGAACCGTTCCGGATCCAGCAGGTAGCGCGTCGGCACATGGCCGCCCGCCACCGCGCCCAGCATCAGCACGGTGGGCGCCGCGGGATCGGCGCGGCCGGCGATCTGCAGGCCGGCGCGGCGGGACAGGGCGTCGCGCAGGGCGACCGCCTCGTCCGGCCGGCGCAGGCCGTCGAGGATGGCGGCCAGCCGTTCCACGCCCTCGGCGTCGGCGCCGCCCAGGCGCAGGGCCTCGCGGGCGGGCGCTTCGGCTTCGGCGAGGCGCTTCAGGGCCACCAGCGCCCGCGCCCGGTTGGCGTGGGCGGGCGCATGGCCCGGGTCGGCGGCCACGGCGCGGTCGAAGGCGGCCAGCGCCTCGCCGGGGCGGCCGAGCGCGAAGAGGCTGACGCCCAGGTCGTTGTGGATCGGGGCCAGGTCCGGCCGTCGGTTCGCCGCCTGAGCCAGCAGGCGAGCCGCCTCGACATGGTCGTCGGCGGCGGCGCGCAGCCGGCCAAGGGCCAGCAGGCTG
>JAFEDM010000173.1 GCA_018241625.1 Pseudomonadota bacterium
CCCGCCGACTTCGACTCCCGGGAAGCCAAGCGGATGATGCTGCAGAGCCGCGGCTAGCCGCCGCGGGCGATGCGGGCGTTGAAGCCCGGGCGGCGGCCGTGCTCTACGGGGCGTGGAGGCCCACGATGAAGCAACTCGCCAAATTCGACATCGAAGTCCGCGCCAACGACTTCGTCCTGCGGCTGACCGACGACGACGGCCACGTGGCCGAGTTCGCCAGCTCCGCCGAGCAGCTGGACCAGGTCATCGACGCCTTCAACGACCTGATGGCCGAGCTCGAGGACGACGGGGACGACTGACGCGGGCTCATCCCGCTTCGAACAGGATCTCCTGCGCGCCTGACCACAGCGTCAGGCGGCCCAGCTCTGGCAGCTGCTCCAGCCCCTCGGTGATGGTCAGGAAGGGGTTGCCGGCGAGCTGGCCCACCTTGCTGGAGAACTGCACCGCCCCATAGGCCAGCAGGATCTCCACCTCGCTGGCCCCGCCGGGATGGAACAGGAACTGGCCGGGCGCCGGATAGCTGGTGGCGTTCTCGTAGGGCAGGCCCTGGGTCAGCCCCGGATCGTCGAACCCCAAGGGGATCCAGCACCCCTCGCCGCTCCAGCGGACATGGATGAGCTTCTGGCGATAGGGCAGCCACCGCCGGAACAGCGCGCAGGTCCTGGGCGCCAGCGCCTCCTCCAGCCGAGCGGCGAACCGGAACGGGCCGGCGACGACGGTGACCTTGGTCATCTTGCTCCTTGGGGGCCTTCGCGCAGCATGGCCGGCCTTATGCCACAGGTCGCGGCGCGGCCGCCGTCCCTATCGGGCCAGCACGATGTGGGTGGCGTGCTCGGTCGCCTGGTGCTCGGTGACGCGGAAGCCCAGCGCCGGAAGGTCGATGCCGGCGAACATCGCCTCGCCCTGCCCCAGCACCACCGGCGACAACGCAAAGTGCAGTTCGTCGATCAGGCCGGCCTGCAGGTACTGCCGCACCGTCGCGACGCCGCCGCCGATCTTGATATCGAGATCGCCTGCCGCCGCCCTGGCCTGGTCCAGCGCCGCCTCGATCCCCTCGGTCACGAAGATGAAGGTCGTGCCGCCCTCCATCTCGATCGGCGGCCGCGGGTGGTGGGTGAGGATGAAGGTCGGGGCATGGTACGGCGGATCGTCGCCCCACCAGCCCTTCCAATCGGGCCCGCCCCAATCGTCGCCGGCCGGGCCGAACATGTTGCGGCCGAGGATGAAGGCGCCGAAGCCCTGCATCGCGCGATCCGCATAGGCCTGGTCGAGGCCTTCGGAGCCGCCTTCCTGGCCGATCATGGCGCGGAAGAAGCGCGTGCCGAACATCCATTGATGCAGGCCGCGCCCGCCCTTGCCGATCGGATTCTCCAGGCTCTGCTCCGGCCCGGCGCCAAAGCCGTCGAGCGAGATCGAAAAGCCCCCTACGCGCACCCGTGTCATCACGCCTCCGCTGTTCCGCGCGCCGGCCAGGACCGCCGGCGTTCCCAGGACGACCACGGGCGGCCGCTCCCGACAAGCCGCCGCGATTTCGGCGCCGCCGCCGCGCTCATGGCGGCGGCCAGGTTTCGCCGGGGCTCCGGCGCCCTAGCCGCCGCGGGCATCCGCCCGCACGAAGCCCGCGCCCTGCTCGGCGATCATGATGGTGGGCGTGTTGGTGTTGCCGGAGGTGATGGTGGGCATGACCGAGGCGTCGATGACCCGCAAACCCTCCACGCCGAACACCCGCAGCCGCGCGTCCGTCACCGCCATCGGGTCCCACGCCAGCCCCATCTTCGCCGTGCCCACAGGGTGGAAGATGGTGGTGCCGATGTCGCCGGCGGCCTTGGCGAGGCTCGCTGCATCGTCGCCCACCGTGGAACCGGGCAGCACCTCCTCCGTCCGATAGGCCGCCAGCGCCGGCTGGCCCATCAGCCTGCGGGTCACGCGGATCGCGTCGGCCGCCACGCGCCGGTCGTCCTCGGTCGACAGGTAGTTGGGCGCGATCCGCGGCGCGTCGGCCGGGTCCGCCGAGCGCAGGCGGATGGTCCCGCGCGAACTGGGCCGAAGGTTGCAGGCCGCCACCGTCACCGCCGGGTCGCGGTGCAGCGGCGAGCCGAAGGCGTCCAGCGACAGCGGCTGGCAGTGGAATTCGATGTTGGGCCGCGCCTGCCCCGGATCGGACACCGTGAAGATGCCGAGCTGCGACGGCGCCATGGTCAGCGGCCCCTTCCGGAACAGGGCGTACTCCGCGCCCATCCAGGCCCGCCTGGGCAGGGAGTGGTAGGTCTCGTTCAGGGTCCGCACGCCACGGACCTTGTAGATCGCCCGCTGCTGCAGGTGGTCCTGCAGGTTCCGGCCCACGCCCGGCCGGTCGGCCACCACCGGGATCCCGAGCTCGCTCAGCCACTCGCCGGGGCCAACGCCGGACAGCTGCAGGATCTGCACCGAGCCCACGGCGCCCGCCGACAGGATCACCTCGCCGCGCGCCCCCGCCTCGAACGCCTGCCCGCCGCGCCGGAAGCGCACGCCCACCGTCCGCCGGCCCTCGAACAGCACCCGCTCCACCAGCACGCCCGTCTCGAGCCGCAGGTTCGGCCGCTTCAGCACCGGCTTCAGGAACCCGCGCGCCGCCGACCAGCGCACCCCGCCCTTCTGGTTCACGTGGAAGCCGCCGACCCCCAGGTTGTCGCCGGTGTTGAAATCCGGGCTCCGCGGCACGCCCATCTCCACCGCCGCCGCTTCGATCGCCGCCAGCACGTCCCAGCGCACGCGGGCCGGCTCGACCCGCCATTCGCCGCCCACGCCGTGGTGCTCGCTCTCGCCCAGGAAGTGGTCGTCAAGCCGTTTGAACACTGGCTTCACGTCGTCCCAGCCCCAGCCCGTCAGGCCGAGCTGGCGCCAGTGGTCGTAGTCCGCCGCCTGGCCGCGCATGGAGATCATGGCGTTGATCGCCGACGAGCCGCCGACCACCTTGCCGCGCGGATACTTCAGCGACCGGCCGTTCAGCCCCGGCTCCGGCTCGGTGACGTACATCCAGTCCGAGCGCGGATTGCCGATGGCGAACAGATAGCCCACCGGGATGTGGAACCAGATCCAGTCGTCCTGTCCGCCCGCCTCCAGCAGCAGCACGCGCTTGCTGGGATCCGCCGACAGCCGGTTCGCCAGCACGCACCCCGCCGACCCCGCGCCGACGACGATGTAGTCGTAGTCTCCGTCGAGCTGCGCCGCGTCCGCCATCCCGCTTCCATGCGGCAAAGCACGGCCAAGTCAAAGCCCTCCTCCTCGATGGAGGAGGGAACTCACATCACGGACGCTCTGCCGGCTTGCGCATCCCGTCGACCATGATGTCGATCAGCCGGCGCGCGCTGGCCTCCCAGCCTGGGCTCGCGCTGCCGTAGGAGACGCCGGCCAGCACCTGGAAGATGTCGCTGGGCTGCACGTCGGGGCGCACCTCGCCGCTCGCCAGCGCCGCGCCGACCAGCCGGGAGATGGCGTCCTGCAGGGCCGGGCCGCCGGACTTGTAGAGCGTGGACCCGTCCGGCGTGGCGTTCAGCGCTGGCGCGATCACCCGCTTGGTCGCCAGATAGTCCACCGACAGCCGCAGCCAGGCGCGCAGCGCCTCCAGCGGCGTCCGCTCGGCCAAGAGCCGTTCCGCCGCCTCGGTGAGCTGGCCCAGCTCGCGGCGGTAGACCGCCTCCACCACCGCGTCACGGGTCGGGAAGTGCCGGTAGAGGGTGCCGATCCCCACCTCGGCGCGCCGGGCGATCTCCTCCAGGCTGACGTCCGCGCCGGCTTCGGCGAACGCGGCCTTGGCGGCGAGGATCAGCCGCTCGCGGTTGCGCTCGGCGTCGGCTCTCGGCTTGCGGGCCGAAGTCTGCGGGGCGGGAGAACTCATTTCCAAGGCTCTCTTGCGAAACGGAGGGACCCTCCGTATATAATCGGAGCCATCCTCCGTTTACACCTCGCCGCCCGGTCCTGGCAACCGGGCCCTCTCCCTGGGAGACGTTCCATGACCACGACCTTCGGCCAAAAATCCACCACTGACGAGGTCCTGGCGGGCCACGACCTGACCGGCAAGCGGGTGCTGGTCACCGGCGTCTCCGCCGGCCTGGGCGTCGAGACCGCGCGCGCGCTCGCCGCCCACGGCGCGTCGGTCGTCGGCGCCGCCCGCGACCTCGACAAGGCGCGCGCCGCCACCGCCGGCATCCCGAACCTGGAGCTGGTCCAGCTCGACCTCGCCGACCTGGCCAGCGTCCGCGCCGCGGCCGACGCCCTCGTCAAGGACGGCCGCAAGTTCGACCTGGTGATCGCCAACGCCGGCGTCATGGCCTGCCCCATGGGCCACACCAAGGACGGCTTCGAGACCCAGTTCGGCACCAACCACCTGGGCCACTTCGTCTTCGTCAACCGCATCGCCGGCCTGATCAAGGACAATGGCGGCCGGCTGGTGAACCTGTCCTCCGCCGGCCACCGCTTCGCCGACGTGGACCTCGACGATCCCAACTTCGAGCACACGCCCTACAGCGAGTTCGTCGCCTACGGCCGCTCGAAGACCGCCAACATCCTGTTCGCCGTGGAGTTCGACCGCCGCCACAAGGCCCGGGGCGTGCGCGCCACCGCCGTCCATCCCGGCGGCATCCAGACCGAGCTCGGCCGCCATATGACGCCGGAGATGATGCAGGCGATGATGGACAATGTGGCCAAGAGCCTGCCCGCCGGTGCGAGCTTCGACTGGAAGACCATCCCCCAGGGCGCGGCGACCAGCGTCTGGGCCGGCGTCGTCGCCCCGGCCGAGGCGGTCGGCGGCCACTACTGCGAGGACTGCCATGTGGCCGAGGTCGTCGAAGGCGGCCCGGACCTGATGATCCGCGGCGGCGTCCGCGCCTACGCCCTCGACGCCGACCGCGCCAAGGCGCTCTGGGCCAAGAGCGAGGCCCTGGTCAGGGAGACCTTTTGAGGCCAGGCGCGGGCGCCGTCTCGCCGCTCCGTGTCGGGCGGCGAAACGGGCCTTCTCGATCCTGATCATGACCAACTGAGCCATCGCGCCTTCCGCGACGGCCTCGCTCATTCGGCCGGGCGGTTGGCGCGCGCTGTGATCGCCGCGTCGCCGTACCGCTTGCCGATCCGACCGGTGCGGATGAAGTCGGCCATCATCTGGAAGTAGCCGGGCGCGAAGCGGGTCGACCTGCGCTCGCCCTTGTCGTCCAGCTCATAGAGCGTCATGCCGTGCTCGGCGCCCGGGTAGACCGCCAGCGTATAGGCCTTGCCCTCGGCGATCAGGCCGCGGATGCGCCTGGCGGTCTCCGCACTCGGCGCCTCCAGGTCGTCGCTCCCCAGCACCCAGAGCTGTGGGGTTGTCGAGGCGCGCAGCGCCGGCATCGGTTCGTAGTGGAAGGGCGTGGTGTCGACGCCGAACGCCTTGGCCATCGCGTCGATCTGCGCCTTGTCGAGCGGCATGATGGCGAACAGGAAGTCGCCGTGCACGTCCTTATACCAGGGTTCGGACCTGTACTTCCGGCGCAGGGTGTCGAAGGCTTCGTAGCCCTCCTTGCCCAGGGTCTCGACCACGTGCTCGCCCGCGGCCGCCAGCTCCAGCGCCTTCCTGGTGTCCTCCGCGGAATGGTGGTGGAAATACATGTCGAGGGCGACGCTCTCCTGGTCTTCCTCCAGCACGGTGACCGCCAGGCCGAAGCTGATGATCGCGAAGTCCGCCGGCGCGCGGTTCACCGCCAAGGGGAGCACCCAACCGGCCTCGCTGCCGCCCTGATAGCCGACGCGGCCGGCGCGGACGCCCGCCAGCCTGCGAGCTTCTCCCATCGCCCGCACCGCGTCCTTGGCGAGGGTCTCGAAGTCCTGGGTATAGGTCCCGCCCGACGCCCCCGTGCCGCGCTTGTCGTAGACGAAGGCGCCGATGCCCTGGGCCGGGAACATTCGTTGCAGGGCGTAGAGTTCCCGCGCGGAGGTCTTCTCCGACCCGTGGACCAGCACCACGACCGGAACCTTGCCCGCGCCTTTCGGCATCACCAGCCGGCCGACCAGCTTGACCCCGCCCTCGCCAGTAAAGGCCGTGTCGGCGACGTCGAAGGCGATGCGCCGGCCGGCCTGCCGGTCGAAGCTGATCTTCCCCACCGCGCAGTCGGAAAAGGCGACGGTCCTGCCGTCCGGCCGCCCGGTCCAGCCGAAGCTGCTGGCCCACGTCCCGTCGGCCTGCTTGCGTATCTGACCCGTCTCGCCGCTGAACAGCCGCCAGCGCAGGGTCTCGCCGTCGGACGGCGCGATATCCACCGCCCGCCCGTCGGCCAGCCGGTAGGAGCCGACGTGGCAGTCGCCGGCGGTATCCGCCCGGGCCACTTGGGCGGCGAGCAGGGCGGCGGCCGCCAGGGCCGAGAACAGCAGCTTCATGGCGGCCTCGAACAGGGATCCTGCCGCCGACCCTAGCCTCGCCGCCCGGTCGAATGGGATTAAACTTCAGTCACTTCGAAGGGCGCTTCAGCCGACCAGCCCCAGCCGCACCAGGCTCTCCGCGGTCGCCACGATGGCCTCCTCCGCCGGCCGCGGTGCCCAGCCCAGCAGGCGGATGGCCTTCGCGCTGGTGGCGTCCATCTTGAGGCCGAGGAAGGGCAGCACGCCCTTCATCGCCGGATTGGCCACGGCCGCCATCCGCACCACCGCATTGGGCAGCTCCCGCGTCGGGACCTTGGCCGCCGCCGCGCCCATCCGCGCCTTCAGCACCCGCGCCACCTCGATCATCCAGAGGCTGTGGCCGGCAATCGCGATGAACCGCTCGCCGTTCGCCGCCGGGTTGGTCATGGCGCGCAGGTGCAGGTCGGCCACGTCGCGCACGTCGACGAAGCCGGAATTGACCCTCGGACAGCCGGGCTGTCCGTCCAGAAGGGTCTTGATCAGCCGGATCGAGTGCGAGAAGTCCGGCCCCAGCGCCGGCCCCAGCACCGCCGTCGGGTTGACCGACGACAGTTCCAGCCCGCCGCCCTCTGCCGCGATGAAATCCCAGGCGGCGCGCTCGGAGAGCGTCTTCGACTTCTGGTAGGGCGCGACCTTGTCGTTCAGCTCGCTCCAGTCGGTCTCGTCGAACGGCCGGGTCTGCGGCTTGTGGCCCATGCCCACCGCCCCGAACGCCGAGGTCAGCACCACCCGCTTCACGCCGGCG
>JAFEDM010000174.1 GCA_018241625.1 Pseudomonadota bacterium
CAGTCCCGCGCCATGATCGAGACCGGCGTCCTGTTCTGAGCCCCCGCGGCGGCCGGACCCGCCAGTTTCCCGGCCGCCCTCTCCCGGACAGTCCAACCCCTGCCGTGGAGAGCCCACGCCCCGCATGCGCCTCCCTCGGGCCATGCGGGGCGTGCGGTCGTGTCCGATAGGACTTGAAGCGCTGTTCCGGCGCGGGGAATAAGAGGCGCCGCCGGGTCGGAGCTAGGGGAGCCCGCAATGTCCTCGTTCGAACTGGCCGCCCTGTTCCTCACCGCCGTGGCCATCGGCGCGTGGCTGAATGCGCGCACCGCACGCCTGCCGCACGGCGTGGCCATGTTGTTCGTCGGCGTGGCCGGCGCCTTGGGCATTCTCGGCGTGAAGGCGATGCGCCCGGATCTGGCTGCGGGCCTGGTCGCCGCCATCGGCCAGGTCGACTTCGCCAAGACCGTGCTCGGCTACATGCTGGCCTTCCTGCTGTTCGCCGGCGCCATGCAGGTGGACCTGGCGGAGCTGCGCCGGCGGCGCCTGTCGGTGTGGACCCTCGCGACCGTCGGTGTTGTGGCTTCGACGGTTATCGTGGGCGTTGGTCTGTGGCTCGCCGCCCGCGCGCTCGGCCTGAACCTGCCGCTGCCCTGGGCCCTGGTGTTCGGCGCCCTGGTCAGCCCGACCGACCCGATCGCCGTCCTGGCGACCGTCAAGCGAGGCCACCTCTCCAAGGGGCTGCAGGTGATCCTACAGGGGGAGGCGCTGTTCAATGACGGCGTCGGCATCGTGGTCTTCACCGCCCTTCTGGCCTTCGCCACCGGCGTCGCCCCCACGCCGCTGCAGGCGCTGGGGCGGGTGTTCGTCGAGTCGGCGGGCGGCCTGGCGGTGGGTTCGATCGGCGGCTGGGTGGTCCTGCGCGCCATGCGCAGCATCGACGACTTTGTGGCCGAGGTCAGCCTGACGCTCGCGCTGGCGATGGGGGTCTACGCCGGCGCCCAGGCCCTGCACCTCAGCGGCCCCATCGCGGCGGTGGGGGCCGGCCTGCTGATCGGGGACCGCCGGCGCCACAAGTCGTCCAGCGACGCGACAGAGGTCTATCTGCGCAGCTTTTGGACCCTGGTGGACGAAATCCTGAACGCGCTGCTGTTCCTGCTGCTGGGCCTGGAGTTGGTGGTGCTGCCGCTGGAGCTGCGGCTGGCGGGGCTATGCGCCGCCGCGGTCGTGCTCGTGCTTGCGACCCGGTTCGCTGTGGTGCTGCCCTGGGGATACTATCTACACCTGCGCCATGAGGAGAGAGGCGCAAACCTCATCCTGGCCTGGGGTGGGCTGCATGGTGCGCTCTGCCTGGCGCTGGCGCTTAGCGTGCCGGCGGGTCCGCACCGACCTATGATCCTGGCCGCGGCCTATGCTGTGGCGGCCTTCTCGGTGGCGGCGCAGGGGCTGACGTTTGGGCCCCTAACCCGCGCGCTGCATCGGCGCGGACAGCCGGGCTAGCGAAGCGCAGCAGCGACGGCCGCCGGCAGGCGGTGGCGATGCGCGAAACGGTCATGCCGGTGCGGGTCCAACGCGATTGCCGTCGCGGCCGACGCCGCCATGCCGAAGACGATCGCGTAGGGCAGGACGGTCGCCACCAGGGTCCAGGCTCGGCGCGACACCGAAGGCTGGCCGCCGCTCATCCGATGCGCCCGCGACAGCCGCTGAAACCACAAAGGCAGTCGAACGGGTAGGCGAAGCGGCGCTCCGTCGTTTGGTAGTCGAAGCTGATCGGTTCGCCGGCGGCGATCGTCTTCAACGCCACGAGCACGCGGCCGTTCAAGTCGATCTGGCAGTTGGGGTCGCAGTTGTGCGACACTCTGGCCAGCACCGGATGATGAAGGTGCAGCCCGCTCGGGTGCTCCACCGTGTGGCGGTCGCGCCTCGGGCGCCAGTCCACCTCGACGAAGTCGACCACGATCTCGCCCGGCCGGTAGGTGCGGGCGGCGTAGAGGGCCTGGCCGGTGGCGTCTTCCTTCAGGAACGGCGGGTTCAGGGGCCGGTTCATCGGGATGTCCTGGGATCGGGCGCGGCTTCGGCGGCGTCCGGGAGGAACGCCGCCCCCGTTTCGCGATAGGTGAGCGCCGCCAGCACGCGCTCGAAAGGCGAGGACGCGATCCGTGGCCCGGGCTCGCCGCCCGCCACCACTCGCAGCGTCGATGCGCGGACCGTCGGCCGCGATGCCGGTGCGGTCGGGGGAGGGACGGGCGGCGACGGGAAGCGCATTGCGGGTCACAGGACTGCGAGTGGCGCCGGCGCAGACGGCTCGGCGGCCGCGAGGCGGCCGCCCGAAATGTGCCCCAGGTGGGTGTAAGGCTTCGATGTGGATCGGAGTCTCCCGCATAAAGGAGACCTAAGTCCTGGAGCGTGTCCGCCGGTCCGCCCGGATCGCGGGAAGCCCTGGCGATCCCTTATGCGCCGTTGATTCAGATCACCGCGATCTCGAATGGAAGCTTTATCGGTACAGGCCGTAGAAAGATGCTGCCCGCGGGATGGTCCCCCGGAGCGTAACCACGGCGACCGAGCCCGAGGTCCGGGCGGTCGCGGGAGTCTTCGATGCAACTGTCCGGCGCCGCCGAGATGGCTGTCATGGTTCTTCTGATCGCCCTGATCTGGACGGCCGGCGCCGCCTGGATCAAGGCGTGCGACTATATTGAGGTGCGCCGCACGCACCTGCAGCGCATCCGCACGCGCCAGGCGATGGGCCCACCCCGCGACAGGCCTAGGCCCTCGTCGGGACCGATCGGCGAAATCTTTATGAATCGTTGATCCGCCGCAACGCGGTTACGAATGGAGCCCTTACGGTCATCGGCAGTACGAGCGTCACCATACCCCCTTCTGGCGGGAGATTGCCGTGACTGACCTTATTTACCTCGCGCTCGGAGTGGGTGTCGTCCTGCTCTTCGTCGGCTACGCCGCCCTCCTTCGGAGGGCCTGATCATGTTGATGATCCTGCTCTATGCCGCCGGCGGCGTCGGCATCGCGATCTACATGATCGCGGCCCTGCTGCGGCCCGAGAAATTCTAGCGGCCGCATGGCGCGCCGGGCGCGCGCCGTCCGCCGAGCAACCCAATCCATCTTGAGAAGGAGACCTCGCCATGGACGCGCGAGGCTGGTCTGAGATCCTGTTCACCATAGCCATAACGGTCGCGCTCGCGTGGCCGCTGGGCATGTACATGGCTCGCGTCTGGAAGGGCGAGCGCACCTGGCTCGACCCCGTGCTGCGGCCGGTCGAAGGCGTGCTCTACAAGGCCTTTGGTGTGAAGCGTGACCAGAGCCAGAACTGGTTTGGCTACGCCGTCTCCATGCTGATGTTCAGCGTGGCGAGTTTCGTGGTCCTCTACCTGATCCTCCGGTTCCAGGACCTGCTGCCGATGAACCCGCAGGGGTTCAAGGGCGCCTCGCCCGACCTGGCGTTCAACACCGCGGTCAGCTTCATCACCAACACAAACTGGCAGTCCTACGTGCCGGAGCAGACCTTTTCGGCCTTCTCCCAGATGGCGGGCCTGACCTCGCACAACTTCCTGTCGGCCGCGGCCGGCATCGCCATGGCCGCCGCCGTCGCCCGCGCCTTCGCGGCCAACCGGGGCGAGGGCCTGGGCAACTTCTGGGTCGATCTGACCCGGATCAGCCTCTACATCCTGCTGCCCCTGGCGATCGTGATCGCCCTGGTCTTCGTGGCGCTCGGCGAACCGCAGACGCTCGCGGCGCACGCCAATGCCGTCGGCCTCGAAGGCGGCAAGCAGGTCATCGCGCTTTATCCCACCGCCTCTCAGGAGGCGATCAAGCAACTGGGCACCAATGGCGGCGGCATCTTCAACGCCAACTCGGCCCACCCGTTCGAGAACCCCAACGCGATCACCAACCTGATCGAAGAGATCATCATGAACACGCTGGGTTATGCGTGCGTGGTGGCCTTCGGGATCGTGGCCCTGGCCCGCAAGGAAGCCCGCGCCCTGGTGGCGGTGATGGCGACCTTCATCCTGGCGGCGGCGTCGATCCTCTATTGGACGGAAACCCAGCCGGCGCCGGCCATGCACGCCGTGCATGCAGCCACCGCGGTCAATATGGAAGGCAAGGAGGTCCGCTTCGGCGCCGCCTCCACGGCCACCTGGACCGCCTTCACCACCGGCGCCTCGGACGGCGGGGTGAACGCCATGCACGATAGCTTCATGCCGCTCGGCGGCGGCGTGG
>JAFEDM010000175.1 GCA_018241625.1 Pseudomonadota bacterium
GATGAAGTTCTCGGCCTTCCTGGCCTTCATGGGCGCCTGGCTGCTGCTGGTCTATTGCCCGATCGCCCACTGGGTCTGGGGCGGCGGCTGGCTGGGCAAGGCGGGCGCGCTCGACTTCGCCGGCGGCACCGTGGTGCACCTGAACGCCGGCACCGCCGGCCTGGTGGTCGCCCTGATGCTGGGCAAGCGCAAGGGCCTGGGGACCGAGAACATGGCGCCCCACAACCTCGCCTACTCGGTGATCGGCGCCTCGCTGCTGTGGGTCGGCTGGTTCGGCTTCAACGCCGGTTCGGCGGTGACCTCCAACGTCCAGGCCGGCATGGCCGCCGTCGCCACCCAGATCGCCACCGCCGGCGCGGCCCTGGCCTGGATGGCCGCCGAGTGGATCATCGCCAAGAAGCCGTCCGTCCTGGGCATGGTCTCGGGCGCGGTCGCCGGCCTGGTGGCGATCACGCCGGCCTCCGGCTACGTGACCCCGGGCGACGCCCTGCTGATTGGGCTGATCGCCGGCGTGGTCTGCTACATCTCGGCGGTCCACGTGAAGAAGATGATCGGCTACGACGACGCCCTGGACTGCTGGGGCGTGCACGGGGTCGGCGGGGCCACCGGCGCGATCCTGACCGGCGTCTTCGCCTCGAACGCCATCAACTCGGCGTCGAAGGGCTGGATCCACGATCACAACGCCGCCCAGATGATGCTGCAGTTCGAGGACGTGGGCGCGACCTTCGTCTACTGCGCCATCGTCTCCTTCGTGATCCTGCTGGTGATCAAGTACACGATCGGCCTGCGGGTCTCCGAGGAAGTCGAGGTCGAAGGTCTCGACATCAACCTGCACGGCGAGATCGTGCACGGGTAGGTTCGGCAGAGGACGGCCGAAGCCTACGGAACGGGGGTCCTTCGGGGCCCCCGTTTTCGTTCCTTTCCCACTTGTGGGAAGGGGGGACCGTACGCCGAGCCCGGCGACCGCCGGGCGAAGAGCGGATGGTGGAAAGGGAAGGCCTCATCCACCTGAGCCTGCCGCTCTCCCTCTCCACCACTCGTTCTACGGCGAGTGGTCCCCCTCTCCCGCGTTCCGCGGGAAAGGAAGGCTAGGCCGGATCCGGCCAGGGGCCGCCGAGGCGGCAGCGCTCAATCCACCAGTGGGGGCACAGGGCCTCCAGCCGCTCGGCCAGGCCCTCGGCCTCGATATCCGACGCGCAGAGGGCGAAGCAGGTGCCCCCGGAGCCGGAGACGCGGGCCAGCAGGGCCTCGGGCTCACCCGCCAGGGCGTCCAGCGCCACGCCCACGTCCGGCGCGACGGCGATGGCGGCGGCCTCGAGGTCGTTGCGCTGGCCCGACAGCCAGGCGGCCAGTTCGGCGGCGTCCTCGAAGGCCTCGGGCATGGCCGGAACCGCGACGTCGCTGAACCGCCCCAGGGCGTCGAAGCGGCGATAGACCTCGGCGGTGGAGACCGGGACGCGCGGATTGACCAGCACGGCGTCCAGCGGCGGCAGGCCCGGCGCGCGCGACAGCCGCTCGCCCCGGCCCTGGGCGATCGCCGGCGCGCCCCAGAGGCAGGCCGCGCCATCGGCGCCCAGCGAGGCGGCCACCGCCTCCAGGGCGTCGTCGTCGAGGCCGAGCCCAAACTCCTTACGCAGCAGGCGCAGGGCCGCGCCCGCGTCGCTGGAGCCGCCGCCGAGGCCAGAGGCCACCGGCAGGCGCTTGTCGAGGCTGAGGCCGATCGGCGGCGTCGGCCGCTTGCCCGCCGCGATCAGGGCGCGGGCGGCGCGCAGGACCAGGTTGTCGCCCTCCCCGTCCAGCTCCCGGGCGAAGGGGCCGGTGACGCGCAGCGAGAGCGCGTCGGCCGCGAAGGTCTCGACCGTGTCGCCGAGGTCGGCGAAGGCCATCAGGCTGCAGATCGGGTGATAGCCGTCGGCGTCCGGCCCGCCCACGTGCAGGAACAGGTTCAGCTTGGCAGGCGCAAAGGCCGTGCTGCCCATGGCGGCGGCCCCCTCCGGCGTCAGGGCTTGGTCGGGCCGCCGGCGGCGAGCTTGGCGTCCGGGCCGTCGGGGCCGAGGCCCGAGGCGAGCTTCGCCTCGGTGGCGACCTTGACCTTGTCGTCCGGCTTCAGGGTCAGCACGCGGCGCCACTGGAACTGCGCCTCGTCCCGGCGGCCGACCTTCCAGTAGGCGTCGCCCAGGTGGCCGTTGATCTCCGGGTCGCCGGCGTCGAGCTCGACGGCCTGCTCCAGCTTGTCGACGGCGTTCTTGTAGTCGCCGAGGCGGTAGTAGGCCCAGCCCAGGCTGTCGACCATGGCCCCGGAGCGCGGGTCGGCGGCGACCGCCTTCTCCACCATCCCCATGGCCTCCTTCAGGTTCTGGCCGCGGTCGATCCAGGAGTAGCCGAGGTAGTTGAGCAGCTCCGGCTCGTCCGGGCGGATCTTCAGCGCCGCCTGCAGGTCGGCCTGGGCCTCGGGCCATTTGCCCATCCGCTCCAGCGCCACGCCGCGCGAATAGAGCAGGCGCCAGTCCGGTGTCTTCTGGTCGGCGATGACGCCGTCCATCACCTTCACCGCCTCGGGATACTGTTCGTCGACCCGCAGCAGGTCGGAAAGCGTGATCCGCGCGTCGAGGTCGCCGCCGGCCGCCGCGGCGCGGGCCACGCGCAGCGCGGTCTCCTTGTCGTCGGCGTTCTGATAGGTCCAGGCCAGCTTGGCCTGGGCGGTGGCGTATTCGGCCGAACCGGGCTTGGGCTTCTGATAGGCCGCGCGGGCGGCGTCGACGTCGCCGCCGGCCTGCATCAGGTCGCCGACCATGACCCAGGCGTCGTCGCGGGTGGGATCGAGCCGCAGCGACAGACGCAGGTAGGCGAGCGCCAGCGGGACCTGCTTGGCCTCGATCATGGTCGCCGCCGGCGCCAGCATGATCTGGGCGGCGCCTTCGCGCAGGGTGGGCATCGCCGGCGCCGGCTTGCCGGCCGCGACCCGCGCCAGGGCGGCCTTCACCGGCGCATCGTCCGGCTCCTTGGTCAGGTAGTCGTCATAGAGCGCCTGGGCGTCGACCTTGCGGCCACGCCGCTCCAGAAAGCCGCCATAGGCGATCACCGCCATCTCGGTGGGCGTGGCGACCGAGACCGCCGCCTTGAAATCGGTCTCCGCCTCGTCGAAGCGCTTCGCCCGCTCGAACAGCGAGGCCTGGCCGAGTTCGCCGAAGTAGTCGACCAGCCGGTCGCCGCGCACCGAGGGGCGCACCAGGGAGCCTTCGACGTCGCCCGCCTCGGCCGCCGCCCAGGGGGCCAGCAGGGCCGCCACCGGCTTGTGCGGGAAGGCGATGTTCTGGTCGGTCAGGATAGCCTTGGCTTCCTTGCCCTTGCCCTGGGCCATGGCCTCGACGGCGATCACCACCTTGCCAAGACGCTTGGACAGCTCCGAGGCGTCCGGGTTGGTGGGCGCCAGGGCCGCCGCCTTGGTGATATCGCCCGCCTGCAGGGCCGCGGTGAACGCCTGCTCGGCGACCATCGGGTTACCGGTCTCGAGCCGGGCCTGGTCGAAGAACTTCGCCGCATCCTGGCTCTTGCCCGCGTTCAGCGCCGACTGCCCCGCCAGGAACATGCCGTAGGGCGAGGTGTTGAGGCCCAGGCCGGCGCCGGAAGCGCTCGAGCCGCCAGGGCCGGTCGCGCAGGCGGCCAGCAGGATCAGCGGAGCGGCGGCGGCGAGGAGATGGAAGCGCATCGGCGCACCTTCCGACTTAAGGATGGCCGCTACAAGGCGGCCTGCCGTCACATCCAGAACTGGCGTCACATGTTGGGGTAGTTCGGCCCGTCGCCGCCCTGGGGCGTCGTCCAGTCGATATTCTGCGACGGGTCCTTGATGTCGCAGGTTTTGCAGTGGACGCAGTTCTGGAAGTTGATCTGGAACTTCGGGTTCTCGCCCTTATCGTCGTACAGGACTTCATAAACCCCGGCCGGGCAGTAGAGCCGCGCGGGCTCGCCATACTTCGGCAGGTTGATCGAGACAGGCACCGACGGGTCGCGCAGCTTCAGGTGCGCCGGCTGGTTCTCGTCGTGGTTCGTGGAGGACAGGAAGACGCTGGAGAGCTTGTCGAACGACACCACCCCGTCCGGCTTCGGATAGACGATGGGCTTGTAGTCCTTGGCCAGGCCCGTCGAGTCGGCGTCGTTCTTCTCGTGGCGCATGGTGCCGAACGGCGAGAAGCCGCCCAGCAGGCTGGTGAACCACATGTCGATCATCGACAGCATGCCGCCGAGGCCGGTGCCGAACTTGGTGAGGATCGGCTTGGCGTTGCGCACCAGGTGCAGGTCCTTGCGCACCCAGGACTTCTGGAAGGCCTCTTCATATTCCACGAGGTCGTCGCGCTGGCGGCCGGCCTGGATGGCGGCATAGGCGGCCTCGGCGGCCATCATGCCGCTCTTCATCGCGTTGTGGCTGCCCTTGATGCGCGGCACGTTGACGAAGCCGGCGCTGTCGCCGACCAGCACGCCGCCCGGGAAATAGAGCCGCGGCACCGACTGCAGCCCGCCCTCGGAGATGGCGCGCGCGCCATAGGCGATCCGCTTGCCGCCCTTGAGGTATTTCGAGATTTCCGGGTGGGTCTTGTAGCGCTGGAACTCGTCGAACGGCGACAGCCAGGGGTTCTTGTAGTTCAGGTGCACCACGAAGCCGACGGCCACATAGTGATCGCCGAAATGGTACATGAAGCCGCCGCCGCCGGTCTTGTCGTCCAGCGGCCAGCCGGCGGCGTGCTGCACAAGGCCCGGATGGAAGACGTCATCCGGCACCTGCCAGAGCTCCTTCAGCCCGATGCCGTACTTCTCGGGATCGGCCCGCTCGCCGAGGCTGAACTTGGCGCGGAGCTGCTTCGACAACGACCCGCGCACGCCCTCGCCGATGAAGACGTATTTGCCGTGCAGCTCGATGCCGGGCTGGTAGTCCGGGCCGTGGCTGCCGTCCTTCTGGATGCCGAACACGCCGGCGACGACGCCCTTCAGCGCGCCGGTCTCGTCGAACACGGCCTCCGAAGCCGCCATGCCCGGATAGACCTCGACGCCGAGCGCCTCGGCCTGTTGGCCGAGCCAGCGGCAGACGTTGCCCAGCGAGGCGATGTAGGTCCCATGGTTGTGGACCAGCGGCGGCATGGCGAAGGTCGGCAGCTGCAGCGAGCCCTGCGGCCCCAGCAGCAGCCATTTGTCGGTGGTGACCGGCGTCTCCAGGGGCGCGCCCATGGCCTTCCAGTCGGGGAACAGCTCGGAGAGGCCCTTGGGGTCGATCACCGCGCCGGACAGGATGTGGGCGCCGACCTCCGAGCCCTTCTCCAGGACGGCGACCGAGATCTCCGTGCCGGCGGCGGCGGCGAGCTGTTTCAGGCGGATTGCGGCCGACAGGCCGGACGGGCCCGCGCCCACGATGACGACGTCATACTCCATCGCCTCGCGTTCAATCGCTTCGCTCATCAGCCCCGCAGCTCCGTTGATCCCTCGCCCGACTTATCGGAATGTCACATGGCGGCGGTCAAGCAAGAACCATGCGCCCGCAGGGGCGCGGAAGGCCGCATAGGGGGAGAAATCATGCGTCTGTCAGCCCTTCTCTGCGCGATCACGCTGGGCGCGATCACGGTGGGCGCGTCCGGACTGGCGGCGGCCGCGGCCCCGTCCCATTGGGTCGGCAGCTGGGGCGCCTCGCCCGCCATGCCGATGGCGGCGCCGGCCAACAACCCCGCGCGCGGCACGGCCAGCTTCAACAACCAGACCGTGACCCAGGTGATCCGGCTGTCGGCCGGCGGGACGCGCCTGCGCATCCGGCTCTCGAACGAGTACGGCACCAAGCCGCTGGAGGTCGGGGTGGCGCGGGTGGCGCTGCTGACCGCCGACGGCGCCGTCGTGGCCGGCAGCGAGCGGACGGTGACCTTCTCCGGCGCGGGCGCCGCGACGATCCCGGCCGGCGCGCCGATGCTGTCCGATCCGGTGGCTCTGGCGACCAAGCCGCTCGCGCGCCTGCGGGTCAGCCTGTTCTTCCCGACCGACACCAACGGCTGCACCTGCCACATGACCGGCATGGACCTGATCTCGGTGGCGCCTGGCGATGTCACCGCCAAGCCGCCGCCCGCCGCCAAGGGCGCCGGCGACTATCGCGCCTTCCTGACCGAGGTCGACGTGGAAACCGCCGCGCCGATCAAGCCGGTGATCGCCACCTTCGGCGACTCCATCACCGACGGCTACCGCTCCAGCGACGACGCCAACCGCCGTTGGCCGGACCGGCTGGCCGAGCGCCTGGCCGCGGCGGGCAAGCCCTTCGCCGTGGTGAACACCGCGATCAGCGGCAACCGGGTGCTGAGCGAACAGCTGCCGATCTTCGGCCAGAACGCCCTCGCCCGCTTCGATCGCGACGTGCTGCAGGTTCCCGGCGTGACCCATGTGACCGTGCTGGAGGGCGTCAACGACCTGGGCATGACCAAGCCGACGCCGACCGCCGAGCAGATGATCGCCGGTTACCGCCAGCTGATCGCCCGGGCCCACGAACATGGGGTGAAGATCATCGGCGCCACCGTCCTGCCCTATAGCGGGGCCAGCTACTTCTCGGCGGCCGGCGAGGCGGAGCGGCAGAAGATCAACGCCTGGATCCGCACCGGCCACGCGTTCGACGGGGTCATCGACTTCGACGCGGCCATTCGCGACCCCGCCAAGCCCGATCACATGAAGGCCGACCTGCAGTCCGGCGACTGGCTGCACCCCAACGACGCCGGCTACCGGGTCATGGGCGAAGCGGTCGACCTGGCGCTGTTCCGCTAGGCGACGGCTTCGCCGGCGTAGGCGGCCTTCAGCTTGGCGACGTCCAGCTTGACCATCTGCATCATCGCCGCCATGGCCCGCTCCCGGCCGGCCGCGTCCGGGCCGCCGATGCACTCGAACAGCGCCTTGGGCACCACCTGCCAGGAGAGGCCGAAGCGGTCGGTGAGCCAGCCGCACTGGCTGGGCTGGCCGCCGTCGAGCAGCTTGTCCCAGTAGTAGTCCACCTCCGCTTGATCCTTGCAGTCGATGACGAAGGAGAAGGACGGGTTGAGCTTGTAGACCGGCCCCCCGTTCAGGGCGGTGACCCGCTGGCCGTCGATCTCGAAATCCACCACCATCACCTCGCCCGTCGGCCCCGGCGCGGCCTCGGCGTTCGGCAGGTCGGTCAGGATCTTCGAATTGGGGAAGACCGAGACATAGAATTCGGCGGCCGGCCGGGCCTGGTTGTCGAACCACAGGAACGGATGGATCTTCGGCATGGGCTTCTCCTTACGTTTCGAACCCTAGGACGAACCGGCCGCCCCCGTCCCGACACCGGCCTTTTCGAACATCACCATCAGGTTGTTGGCGGGCATGGCGACCCGCTCGCGGAAGGCCAGGCCCTCCGCCGCCGCCGCGGCCTTGACCTCGGCCAGGTCGCGAAGCCCCCAGGCCGGGTTGCGCGCCTTCAGGCTTTCATCGAAGGCCAGGTTAGAGGGCGCTGTCGCCACATCGGCCTCGATGTAAGGGCCGTAGAGGAAGAGCCGGCCGCCCCGAACGAGCGCCCTGCCCGCGCCCCGCATCAGCCCCAGCGTCGCCGCCCACGGCGAGATGTGGACCATGTTGATGCAGACGACCGCCTCGAACGGCCCCGGCGGCCAGGTCGCGGGATCGGCGGCGTCCAGCCGGATCGGCGCGGCGAGATTGGCGAGCCCGGCGTGGTCGCGCCAGGCCGCGATGCTACCCAGCGCGTCCGGATCGGGATCGCTGGGCTGCCAGGCGGCCACCGGCAGCCGGGCCGCCAGGAACATCGCGTGCTCGCCGGCCCCGCTGGCCACCTCCAGCACCCGGGCGCCGGGCGTGAGGCGCGATCCCAGCGCCTGCAGAATCGGTTCGCGGTTGCGGGCGGTGGACGGCGATTGGCGCGCGCCGGCTGGGGCATGGTCGGTCATGGGCCCCCCTATAGCAGCCGCTCTGTAGGCGCGTTCATCGCTTCTGCCTTGCAGGGCCCGCGCCTTCGCGGTTCTGTGCCCGACCAATCGAGGGAGACCACCATGGCCGACGGCAACCCAGGCAAGGGCCTGCAACTGCGCTCTTTGATCACCAAGGGCGGGCGGCTCACCCTGTCGCTGGCCACGGTGGACATCCCCGATCCCGGCCCGGACGAGGTGCTGGTGCGCGTCGAGGCCAGCCCGATCAACCCGTCGGACCTGGGCCTGCTGCTGGGCCCCGCCGACCTTTCGACCCTGCAAGCCGAGGGCGGCAAGATCTCCGCCCAGGTGCCGGAGCGCTTCCTCACCAGCCTGGCCGCCCGGCTCGACCAGGACATGCCGGTCGGCAACGAAGGCGCGGGCGTGGTGGTGGCCGCCGGCGC
>JAFEDM010000176.1 GCA_018241625.1 Pseudomonadota bacterium
CGCAACTACGAGGACGCGCTGAACGAGGCCTCCTCGATCCTGTCCGGCCTGGCGGGCGGCGCGGGCGTGGTGGTGACGCCGGTGCGCGACGCCGGCGTGAAGCATGTGGAATTCGTCTCGCTGGGGCCGGAGCGGACGCTGGCGATCATGGTCTTCGCCGACGGCACGGTGGAGAACCGGCTGATCCGCCTGCCGGCCGGGGTGCCGCCCTCGGCGCTGACCGAGGCGTCGAACTTCCTGAACGCCCGGCTGACCGGCCGCACCCTGGCCGAGGCCATGGCCGATCTTTCCGCCGATCTCGCCAAGGCCCGCGCCGAACTGGACGCCGCCGCCGCGCGCCTGGTGGAGGACGGCCTGGCGGCCTGGGGCGGCGGCGAGGCGGAGGACCGCGCCCTGATTGTCCGCGGCCGCGCCAACCTGCTGGAGGAGACCGGCGCCCAGGAAGACCTGGAACGGGTGCGCTCGCTGTTCGAGGACCTGGAGCAGAAGGAGCAGCTGATCCAGCTGCTGGACGGGGTGCGCGAGGGCCAGGGCGTGCGCATCTTCATCGGGGCCGAGACGCGGCTGTTTTCGCTTTCGGGTTCCGCCGTGATCGCCGCGCCCTATATGACGGGCTCGCAGCGGGTGCTGGGCGCGATCGGGGTGATCGGCCCGGCCCGCTTGAACTATGCCCGGATCATCCCGTTGGTGGACTATACCGCGCGGGTGCTGGGCCAGGTGATGAACGCCTAGACGGCGCACAAGGTATTGAGAGACAAGACCGAGATGTCCGAAGACAACACGCCGGATGCGGCCGACGAATTCCTCGCCAAGGCGGCCGACGCCGAAATCGAAGCCCTGCGCGCCGAGGTGGCCGCGCTGAAGGACCAGGCTCTGCGCTACGCCGCGGAGGCCGAGAACACCAAGCGCCGGGCCGAGCGCGAGTCCAACGACGCGCGCGCCTACGCCATCCAGAAGTTCGCCCGCGACCTGCTGGGCGTGGCCGACAACCTGGCCCGGGCGCTCAGCCACGAGCCGGCGGACGGCGGCGATCCGGCGGTGAAGAACTTCGTGCTCGGCGTCGAGATGACCGAGAAGGAGCTGCTGGGCGCTTTCGAACGCAACGGCCTGGCCCGCATCGCGCCCGCCCGCGGCGAGAAGTTCGACCCACACAAGCACCAGGCCATGGCGGAGGTCCCCGGGACCGACGTGCCCGGCGGCGGCGTGGTCGAGGTGATGCAGGCCGGCTACGAGCTTTTGGGCCGGCTGATCCGCCCGGCGATGGTCGTCGTCGCAGCCAAGGTCGCCGGCGCCCCGGAAGCGGAAGGGCCCAAGGCGGGCGCCAATCCCTACGCCAGCGACGAGGACGAATCCGGCGGTTCGGTCGACACCCGCGCCTGACGCCTGATCGCCCTTTCGCCGGGCTCCAAAATAGCTAATGTCGCAAGTCCCTTTCACCTCGGGGGCGTCGGCCGCGAATCGCTGGCCGACGCGGTGGGACTCGGACCGGAACACATGAAGCTGACGATCGAACGGGCGGCCCTGCTGAAGGCGCTGGGGCACGTGCAGAGCGCGGTGGAGCGCCGCAACACCATCCCGATCTTGTCCAACGTGCTGCTGTCGGCGGAGCGCGACCGACTGACCTTCTCGGCGACCGATCTCGACATGGAGATCGTCGACGAGGCGATGGCCCAGGTGGACCAGCCCGGCCAGATCACCGCCCCGGCGCACACCCTCTATGAAATCGTCCGCAAGCTGCCGGAAGGCGCCGACGTCGTCCTGTCGTTCACCGGCGAGGACCCGCGCCTGACCGTCTCGGCGGGCCGCAGCCGCTTCAACCTGCCGGTGCTGCCGGCCGGCGACTTCCCGGTGATGACCTCCGACGGCATGTCCGGCGGCCTGGCGGTCGACGTGAACGACCTGATCCGGCTGATCGACAAGACTCGCTTCGCCATCTCGGCGGAGGAGACGCGCTATTACCTGAACGGGCTCTACGTCCACACGGTGGTCGAGGACGGCGCCGCCAAGCTGCGCTGCGTCGCCACCGACGGCTCGCGCCTGGCGCTGGCCGAGATGCCGGCGCCGGAAGGCGCGGCCGGCGCCCCGGGCGTGATCGTGCCGCGCAAGACCATCGCCGAGGCCCGCCGCCTGCTGGACGACGCCGGCGAGCAGGTCGAGCTGCAGATCAGCCCGCAGAAGGTGCGCCTGGACTTCGGCAACGCCGCCCTGACGTCCAAGGTCATCGACGGCACCTTCCCCGACTATCCGCG
>JAFEDM010000177.1 GCA_018241625.1 Pseudomonadota bacterium
CGAGCAATCGCCCCCCGAAAGGCTCGGACCCGTCTTCCCGCACCTGCCCCAGGCGGCCGGCGGCCAGGTGCGCGGCGACGCTGCCGTCCAAGGTCTGCAGGAAGCCCGCGCCGTCCAGGGCCGCGCGTTGCAGAAGCGCGGTCGAGTTGGTCACCACCGGCCCTTCGACCTGCACCCGCACCACCTCGCCTTCCCGTTCGAACTCCCACGGCGGCTGGGCCCCGCTGGGGAAGCGCACCCGCAGGCACGGCTTGGTCATCAGTTCGCGCGGATCGGCCGGCGCGCCGAAGCGGGCGATCACCGACGGCGCGGCCACGCAGACGAAGCGCTGCGGCGGACCCAGGGGCACGGCGATCATGTCCTGGGCCAGGCTCTCGCTCCAGCGCACGCCGGCGTCGAAGCCGCGGGCCACGATGTCGACGAAGCCGGTCTCGCCGATCACCTCCAGCCGCACGGCCGGATATTCGGCGAGGAAGTCGGCGACCAGGGGCGCGATGACCAGCTCGATGGCCGGCTCCGGTGCGTTGATCCGCAACGGCCCGGACGGCGCGGCCTGGGCCGAACGCGCCTCGTCCACCGCCGACGCGATCTGGGCGAGCGCGGGTTGCACCGAAACCAGCAAGGCCGCGCCGGCGTCGGTCAGCGCCACGCTGCGGGTGGTGCGGTTCAGCAGGCGCACGCCCATCCGGGCCTCGAGGTCGCGCAGGGCCTGGCTGAGCGTCGAGGCCGAGACGCCGCGCTCGATCGCCGCGCGCCTGAAGCTGCCATGCCGGGCGATGGCGGCGAAGTGGTCGAGGGCGCCCAGGTCGATCCGGTTCATTGTTTGAAATTCCGCACAGTCCGTACGGGACTATGCGGCTTATCGGCGAGAAACGGCAGCCCTAGTTTGCCGGCCACAGACGGACATCCGCACTTTGAGGAGGCTTCAGATGGAGATGCGCAAACTCGGAAGGACCGGCCCGGAGGTCTCCGCCATCGGCCTGGGCGCCATGGGCATGTCGGGCATGTACGGCCCGGCCGACCGCGGCGAGAGCATCGCCACAGTCCACGCCGCCCTCGACGCTGGGATCAACCTGATCGACACCGGCGACTTCTACGGCATGGGCCACAACGAGATGCTGCTCGGCGAGGCGCTGAAGGGCGTGCCGCGCGACAGCTATCTGCTCAGCGTGAAGTTCGGCGCCCAGCGCGACCCGGCCGGCGCCTTCCTGGGCTTCGACGGCCGGCCGGCGGCGGTGAAGACGGCGCTGGCCTACACCCTGCAGCGCCTGGGCGTGGACCACATCGACATCTACCGCCCGGCCCGGCTGGACCCCGTCGTGCCGATCGAGGACACCGTCGGCGCGATCGCCGAGCTGATCCAGGCCGGCTATGTGCGCCACATCGGACTTTCCGAGGTCGGCTCGGCCACGATCCGCAAGGCCGCCGCGGTCCACCCGATCGTCGACCTGCAGATCGAATATGCGCTGGTGTCGCGCGGCATCGAGGGCGGCGTGCTCGACACCACCCGCGAATTGGGCGTCGGCATCACCGCCTATGGGGTGCTGTCGCGCGGCCTGATCAGCGGCCACGCCACCAGCGACACCTCCCAGCCCGGCGACTTCCGGGGCCACAGCCCGCGTTTCCAGGGCGAAAACCTGGCGAAGAACCTGGAGCTGGCCGAGCGCCTGCGGGCCGCCGCGGCGACCATGGGCCTGACACCCGCCCAGGCGGCCATCGCCTGGGTCGCGGCGCAAGGGCTCGACATCGTGCCCCTGGTGGGCGCGCGCCGCCGCGACCGGCTGGCCGAGGCCGTCGGCGCACTGAAGGCGCCGCTGAGCCCGGAGGAGGTTGCGACCCTGGAGGCCGCCGTGCCGAAGGACGCCGTCGCCGGCACGCGCTATCCGGAGATGATGATGGCGTTCCTGGACAGCGAAAAGGGCTGAGCGCGGCGCGGCTTGCCTCCGGCCGCGCGCGCCCTAAGGTCCGGTGAGGTTTGGGGGACTCCATCATGTCGAAGACGCTGCTCGCCGCGCTGGCGCTGACCACGGCGCTTTCCGGGCCGGTCGCAGCCCAGGCCCAGAGCCAGTCTCAGACCCAGGCGCCGCGGCCGGACCAGCTGGCGTTCCGGGCGCTGTACAAGGAGCTGGTGGAGACCAACACCACGCTCTCCGCCGGCAGCTGCACCCTGGCCGCGCAGCGGATGGGCGCGCGGCTTAAGGCGGCCGGCTTCCCGGACGCGGACCTGCACTATTTCAGCGTTCCGGAGCACCCGAAGGAAGGTGGGCTGGTGGCCATCCTGCCGGGCAAGGATCCCAAGGCGAAGGCCGTGCTGATGCTGGCCCACCTGGACGTGGTGGAGGCCAAGCGCGAGGACTGGGCGCGCGACCCGTTCACCCTGGTCGAGGAGAACGGCAACTTCTACGCCCGCGGCGCGGCCGACGATAAGTCCATGGCCGCGGTCTGGGTGGACAGCATGGTCCGCTACAAGACCGAGCACTACCAGCCGCGCCGCACGCTGAAGATGGCGCTGACCTGCGGCGAGGAGACCAACGGGGCGTTCAACGGCGCCGAATACCTGGCCAAGCACGAGCGCCAGCTGATCGACGCCGCCTTCGCGGTCAACGAGGGCGGCGGCGGCAACCTTGACGCCAACGGCAAGCCGATCTTCCAGGGCATCCAGGTGGGCGAGAAGCTGTCGCAGAACTATCGGCTGGAGGTCACCAACCCCGGGGGCCACTCGTCGCGGCCGCTGCCGGACAACGCCATCTATCACCTGGCGAACGCCCTGGTGCGCATCCAGGCCTACCGCTTCCCGGTGATGTTCAGCGACACGACCCGCGACTACTTCACCAAGCTGGAGGCCACCGAGACGCCGGCGCAGAAGGCCGCGATCGTCGCGCTTCTGAAGAACCCCGAGGACGCCGGGGCGCGGGCGACGCTGGAGACC
>JAFEDM010000178.1 GCA_018241625.1 Pseudomonadota bacterium
AGGTGGAGAGCCCGGAGGAGTACGGCTACGCCCGCATCCGCTGGAACCTGTCGGAGAGCTCGGTCGCCGACCAGAAGCTTTCCGACCTCGGCCTCACCATCCCCGACCTGACCCTGCTCTACGGCGAACATCGCGGCCGCATCCGCCTGCGCGAGCTGATCGCGGCGGAAGGCGAGGGGCTTGGCGCCGACGATGTGCTGGTCACCACCGGCGCGGCCGGCGCCCTCTTCATCGTCGCTACCTCGCTGCTCTCCGCCGAAGACCATCTGGTGGTGATCCGGCCCAACTACGCCACCAACCTGGAGACGCCGAAGGCCATCGGCTGTTCGGTGACCCACGTGGACCTCGCCTTCGAGGACGGGTTCCGCCTGGACCCGTCGCGGATCGCCGCGGCCATCACACCTCGCACCAAGCTGGTCAGCGTGACCTGCCCACACAATCCGACCGGGGTGATGCTGAGCCGGGCGGAGTTGGACGAGCTGGTCGCGATCACCGCCCGCGCCGGCTGCCGCCTGCTGGTGGACGAGACCTATCGCGACCTGTCGTTCGACACGCCGCTTCCGGTGGCGGCCAGCCTGGGCGCGCACGTCATCAGCGTCGCGTCGCTCTCCAAAGCCTATGGCGTCCCCGGTATCCGCATCGGCTGGCTGATCTCGTCCGATCCCGCCCTCCAGGAGGTCTTCCTGGCGGCCAGCGAACAGATCAGCATCTGCGGCAGCGTCATGGACGAATGGGTGGCCGAGCAGGTGATGGCGCGCCGCGGCCAGATCCTGCCGCCGCGCCTGGCGCGGATGCGCGCGCGACTGGCCAAGGTCGCGGCCTGGATCGACGCCGAGCCCCGCCTCGAGTGGGTGAAGCCATCCGGTGGCGTGGTCTGCTTCCCGCGCATGGTCGGCGAGCCGCCGGGCGGGACCGACGGCTTCTACCGGCGTCTGCTGGAGGACCACGGCGCCTATGTGGGCCCAGGCCACTGGTTCGAGCGGCCGGACACCTGCTTCCGCCTGGGCTACGGTTGGCCGACGGACGATGAACTGGACAATGGCCTGGCGGCCATTTCCGCGGCGCTTCGGGGCTAGCACGCCATGAGCCTGATCGAGACCCGCCTGGACCAGATGTACCCGACGCTGGATCCGACCCAGGTCGAGACGGCGCGACGCTTCGCCAGCGGCCCGCCTCGGCGGTTCGCGGCGGGCGAGATCCTCTACGACGTCGGTGACCGCAACGCGCCGGCCTTCCTGGTGCTGGAGGGGACGGTCGACGCTTCCCGCCACGACGGCCTGGGGCACGAGGAGCCGATCATCAGCGCCGGCCCCGGACAGTTCACCGGCGAGGTGAACCAGTTGGGCGGCCGCGGGACCCTGGCCCGCGTGAACGCCGGGCCTGACGGGGCCCTGGCCGTTCCCTTCGACGCCGCCCACCTCCGGGCCCTGGTGATCGGCTCGGCCGAACTGGGCGAGATGATCATGCGCGCGCTGATCCTGCGCCGCATGGCCTTGCTGGAGTCCACCGCGGTGGGCTCGGTGCTGGTCGGGCCACCGGAGCATCCGGACATGGTGCGGCTGCAGGGCTTCCTGTCCCGCAACGCCTATCCGCACACCGTGCTGGACGACGACGAAGGCGAGGGCCACGCCCTCGTCGCGAAGCTGGGCGTGCCGGACCGCGACCTGCCGCTGATGGTCTGCCCCAATGGGACCGTGCTGCGCCGTCCGTCGAATTCCGAGGCGGCCGCGTGCCTGGGCCTCCTGATCCCGATTGACCCGGACAAGGCGTGGGACGTGGTGGTGGTCGGCGCGGGGCCGGCTGGGCTGGCGACGGCGGTCTATGCGGCCTCCGAGGGGCTGTCGGTTCTGGTGCTGGACCAGCGGGCCATGGGCGGCCAGGCCGGCGCCTCGGCGCGGATCGAGAACTACCTGGGCTTTCCGACCGGCATCTCCGGGCAGGCGCTCGCGGGACGCGCCTGGAACCAGGCGCAGAAATTCGGCGCCGAGATCGCGGTGACCCTGGAGGTGGCCCGGCTGCACTGCGACCCGCCGCCGGGCGAGCCGATGCGTCTGGAGATGACCGACGGCTCGATGGTCTGCGCCCGCACGGTGGTGATCGCCTCGGGCGCGCGCTATCGCCGCCCGGAGATCGACGGCATCGAGGCGATGGAGGGCGCCGGCGTGTCCTATTGGGCCTCGGCGATCGAGGCCAAGCTCTGCGAGGGTGAGGAGGTGGCGCTGGTAGGCGGCGGCAACTCCGCGGGCCAGGCGACCGTGTTCCTGGCGCCCAAGGTGAAGCGATTGCACATGATCTGCCGCGGTCCCGACCTGACGGCCAGCATGTCGCGCTATCTGATCGACCGGATCGAAGCCTTGCCGAACGTCGAGCTGCACCCCGACACCGAGATCGTGGCCATCGAGGGCGACCGCAACAGCGGCCTCAACGGGGCCACCTGCCGCAACCGCAAGACCGGCGAGACGCATCATAGGCCGTTCCGGCACCTGTTCCTGTTCATCGGCGCCGAACCCAACGCCGACTGGCTGGAAGGCTGTGTGGAGACCGACGACAAGGGGTTCGTCGTCACGGGCGCCGATCCCGCCCGGCCACTGCAGACCGCGCGGCCCGGCGTTTTCGCCATCGGCGACGTCCGAGCGGGCTCGACGAAGCGGGTGGCCGCGGCGGTCGGCGAGGGCGCCGCGGTCGTCGCCCAGATCCACGGCTTCCTGGGCGGGCTGACGACGACCGCCTGAGGCTTGCCGCCGCAGTCTTGCGAACCCGGGCCGCGCGGCCCATGACAAGCGGCATGGAGCGCTCCTTCTTCGACCTGCGCGCGACGCACAATCCCCACCGCTGGTTCATGCCCCTGACCGAGGACGTCTGCGTCGGGCGGCCGGGCGACATGTTCATGTTCGGCGGCGTGGGCCTGGCCTCGGCGATCGCGGCCATGGAGCGGACGACGGGCCGGCCGCTGATCTGGGCCACGGCGCAATACCTGTCCTACGCCCAGCCGCCCAGCGTGGTGGACCTGGATGTCTGGGTTCCGGTCAGCGGCAAGTACAACACCCAGGCGCGGGTGATCAGCCATGTGGGGGACAAGGAGATCCTGACCGTCAACGCCGCCCTGGGCGCGCGCCCCAGCGAGCTGTCGCAGCAGTGGCTGGCCAAGCCCGACGTGCCGCCGCCTGAGGACTGCCCGTCGGCCGAGCACTGGCGCCAGGCCGGCCATGGCCTGCACAGCCGCATGGAGATCCGCGTCGCCAAGGGCCGCTACGGCTTCGACCGCGCCGGCGCGCCCGAGGCGGACGGTCGCCTTCTCCTGTGGGTGAAGCCCAAGGAGCGCTATCCGGTCGACGCGGCCATGCTGGCGATCATCGCCGACCATGTGCCCTCCGGCATCGGCAATGCGCTGGGCCAGAACGCCGGCGGCAACAGCCTGGACAACACGCTGCGCATCCGCCGGATCGTGCCGACGGAGTGGGTGCTGTGCGACATCCGCATCCTCGGCGTCCACGGCGGCTTCGGCCACGGCGCCATGTACCTGTTCGCCCAGGACGGCGAACTGATGGCGACCGCCAGCCAGTCGCTGATCGTGCGGGTCCGGGAAAACGTGGACGATCGTTAACCCGGCTGCGGCGCAAAGCCGCTTTTCGAACGGCGTTCGAGCAGGCAGAATTCGAGGTTGAGGAGCTGCGACCCCGCGCGGCCCGCTGAGGGGATGAGACCCGGATGAACGCCACCCGTATCGCCATGCTGCTGGGCAGCGCGGCCTTGCTCGCGAGCTGCGCCGGCAATGCGCATGCGCCGAACGCCTTGAACTCGGCCACGCCGACCGCCGCTTCGGCGTCGGCCCGGGTCGACAACTTCCTGCTCGTCGACCAGGACCTGCAGGCGCACGAACTCTATCGCCTGGGCGACGCGCCGGCGGTGGTGCTAGTGACCCAGCAGAACGGTGACGCGGTCGTCCAGAAGCTGGCTCCGCAGATCAACAAGATCGCCGCCGACTACGGCGCGAAGCGGGTCGAGTTCATGATGCTGAACTCGTCGCTGAAGGACTCGATGGACGCCATCCAGGGCGAAGTCGCCAAGGTCGGCTACAAGGTCCCCGTCCTGATGGACGACAAGCAGATCATCGGCGAAGGCCTGGGCGTCAGCCGCTCGGCCGAGGCGATCGTGATCGACCCGAAGACCTGGACGGTGGTCTACCACGGCGCCGTGGCGGGCCTGCCGGCCGCGCTGGACGCCATGCTGGCCGGTCAGCCGCTGAAGACGGCCTCGGCCGCCAGCACCGGCGCCGCCATCGCCTTCCCGGCACGCAACGCGCCGGCCCAGGTGACCTACGTCAAGGACGTGGCCCCGATCCTCGAGAAGCACTGCGTCGCCTGCCACGAGGAAGGCGGCATCGGCCCGTTCGCCATGACCAACTACGGCATGGCCAAGGGCTTCGCCCCGATGATCCGCGAGGTGCTGCGCACCGATCGGATGCCGCCCTATCACGCCGACCCGCGCGTGGGGCATTTCTCGGACTCCAAGCGCCTGAGCCCCGACGAGATCAAGACCCTGGTCCACTGGGTGGACGAGGGCGCGCCGCGCGGCGAGGGGGCCGACCCGCTCGCCGCCGTGAAGCACGTGGCCACGGCGTGGCCGTTGGGCAAGCCGGACCTGATCCTGAACATCCCGTCCTACAACGTCCCGGCCTCGGGCGTGGTCGACTACCAGCGCCCGTTCACGGTCAACCCGACCACCGAAGGCCACTGGATCCGCGCCACCTCGGTGAAGCCGGGCGACCGCCAGGCCGTGCACCACGTGCTGACCGGCTGGATGCCGCAGGCGCCGGCGGGCAAGACCTCCAACGAAGGCATGTGGCGCCAGTCAGTCGGCCGCTATGCGGTGGGCTCGGAAGCCGACGTGTTCGACGGCGACGTCGGCACCTTCCTGCCGGCCGGCGGGGCGGTGGGCTTCCAGATGCACTACACGCCCTACGGCAAGGCGACGACCGACGCCTCCGAGATCGGCGTCTATTTCCGCAAGGATCCGCCGAAGTACATCATGCGCCAGACGGTGATCAGCGATCCGGGCATCGACATCCCCGCGAACGCCGGCCACCACATGGAGATGGCGTATCAAGAGTTCCCGAAGGACGCGCTGCTCTACGACGCCTTCATTCACGCCCACTACCGGGCCACGGCGTCCGACCTGTGGATCCAGTATCCGGACGGCAAGAAGAAGCTGCTGGTCGCCCTGCCGCGCTATGACTTCAACTGGCAGCGGGCCTACACCTTCGCTGAGCCGGTGAAGATCCCGGCCGGCTCGCGCCTGATCGCCCGCTACTGGTACGACAACTCCAAGCGCAACCCGCACAACCCCGATCCGAACATCGAGGTGACCTGGGGCGAGCAATCCTTCCAGGAAATGCTGTTCACCCAGGTGGACTTCCGCTGGATGGACGAGACCTCGGCCAAGCAGATCGACAGCGACGGCCGCTTCGCCGACACCCGTCTGATCGGCTTCCTCGACAAGGACCTCGACGGCAAGATCGAGAAGTCGGAACTGCGCGGCCAGGTCGGCAAGATGCTCGCCGACAAGTTCGACCAGATCGACACCGACCACGATGGCTCGATCGACAAGGCCGAGCTGAAGGTCGCCATGTCGAAGATGCAGGGCTTCGGCCCGCGCCGTCCGCGCAACAGCGCCGACGACTTCAATGGCGGCCAGGCGCCGTCCTCGACGCCGACGGCCGGGAAGTAGGGCCCGAGGCGCCTCTCTCCACCGAGGAGGCGGCTCAGGACGCCGTATGGATAAGGGGTCGCTCGGTCAGCTGGGCGGCCCCTTTTCCTTGGGCGGTCGCCCGCTTTAGTCCGGCTTTCTGCGAGAGAGAGCTTTCCTTCCACGAGGGTCGGCGCATGCTGCGGAAAAGGCGAGCGGTCGACTCGTCGGGGGTAAGGGGATGAGCGTTAGGGGCAGGTCCGGACCGTCGGAGCCCGCGGGCGTGCGCTCGCGCGTGCTGGCCGCGGCCGCCCAGCTGCTGTCGAGCCAATCGGCGGAAGACCTCAGCCTGCGCGCCATCGCCGAGGCGGCCGGCGTCGGCCTAGCGTCGATCTACCACTACTTCGCCAGCAAGGATGAGCTCCTGCTCTGCCTCGCGGTGGAGGGACTGGAGACGCTGCGGCGCGACATCCTGGCCCTGCAGGCCGACCCGGAGATCGGCTCGCCCATGCGCGGCGGGCACCGGGCCTATTTCACCTTCTTCCGGGCCAGGCCGCGGCTGTTCTCGCTGATGTTCAACGAGCGGATGCTGGCCCACCATTCCGAGCTTCGCGAGGCGGAGGACCGGGCGTTCCTGGCCTATGAGGCGGCGGTCAAGGCCGACAACCGGATTCCGGCCCGGCATCAGGAGAACGCCGCGCGCGCCATCTGGGCGCTGGGCCGCGGCATGGCGGCGATCCTGTCCTCGCAACCCGACGGCCAATTGCCGGAGGAGGCGGCCCAGCGGCTGTTCGCCGGCGCGCTCTATCTGATCGACCATCCGGTCGGCGACGATTAACCGGACTTTGGCGAACCTGCGTCATCCTGCCTGAAAAATAGAGGTGGGTGATGTCTGAAGGTGGGATGCCGGCGCGGCCGCAAGGAGCCGACGCCAAGGATCGCCGCGGGGCGAGCTGGCTCTCGGGCATGCGTCTGGGCCGCCGCGCACAGGATCGCGAGGCCGAGGCGGCGATGGCGGAGGCCGTCGAGGCGATCGCCCGCCTCTCGGCCATCAGCCAGGCCATTTTCCAGACGGTCGAGGGCTCCGCACTTCCGGCGCTGGAGGCGATGATCGTCCAGGCGGAGGCCACGGCGTCGGACCGCCGCTTCTCCGCCGCGGTGCGAGCCCGCATGACGGACTTCAAGGCCTCGGCCGAGCATCTGCGCGCGACCTTCGCAGCGCTGCTCGAGCCTGAGCCTGCCGCTTCGCCGCAATCGTCGAATTCAGCGACCGACGCGTCGTCGGGGCCGCCCGAATTCACCGGCGCCACGATTTCCGGATTGCGCGTGCTGGCCGTGGAGGCCAACGGCGCTCACCGCCTGCAGTTGCGCGCCGTCCTGGCGCAGACCGGCGCCGAGCCGCTGTTCGTGGACGATGGTGCGGCCCTGATCGAGGCCTGGCGCAGCGAACCCTGGGACGTGATCCTGTTCGACGCCGAGGTCGAGGGCGCGATGGCCGCCATCCAGATGATCCACGCCGCCGAGATCAAGGTCGGCTGGTCGCCCACGCCGCTCGTGGCCCTGGGCGGCCTGCGGCAGCTCACCGACGAAGAGGCGGCGATCCTGGACGGTCACGTGACCAAGCCGGTGTCAGGGCCCAGCCTGGTCGCCGCGGTCGAGGCGGCGACCGCCGCGAGGCCGCAGAGCGAACCCCGGATGACGGTCGTGCGCCAGACGGCCTAGGCGCGTTTCGGGATCACCACGGGCATGGTCTCGTAGCCCTTCACGAAGCTCGAGAAGACCCGCTTCGGCTCGCCGACCACCTCGATCACCGGGAACCGCGCCAGGATCTCTTCCCAGATGATCTTGAGCTGCAACTCGGCCAGGCGGTTGCCCACGCAGCGGTGGATGCCGAAGCCGAAGCTCATGTGGGTGCGCGGCCGCTCGCGGTCGATGATGTAGGCGTTCGGGTTCTCGATCACCTCGTCGTCGCGGTTGCCCGAGACGTACCACATGATGACCTTGTCACCTTCCTTGATCTTCCGCCCCTG
>JAFEDM010000179.1 GCA_018241625.1 Pseudomonadota bacterium
CGCGGCGCCAGCACCACCCAGCTGGGCCTGGTGCAGCTTAAGGCCACCGGCGACATCCACATCAACCAGGGCCTGATCGCCTCGGACGCCTTCAGTTCGTCGCCCGGCGGGCTGATCTCGATCTCGGGCGCCAACGTCACCTTGGACAACGGCGCCAAGGTGGAATCGAACAGCGCCGGCCAGGGCGCCGGCGGCCAGATCCAGATCAAGGCGACGGGGACGCTGCACGTCGCCAACCTGTCCTCGGTCTCGTCGGACGCCCAATTCCTGGGCGACGCGGGCGACGTCGCCCTGACCGGGCAGACGGTCACCATCGACGGCGGCTCCCTGATCTCGTCCGACACCTTGTCGGCCGCGCGGTCGGGCGCGGTGACGGTGAGCGCCGGGACCCTGAACGTCACAGGCCAGGCGGCGATCAGCTCCTCGACCTTCGGCGACGGGCCGGCCGGCAATGTGACGGCCACCGCCGACACCCTGACGGTTGATCAGGGCGGGGCGATCGTTTCCGAAGCCCTGCCGTTCTCCACCGGCCACGCCGGCATCGTCTCGGTCAACGGCGGCGCGGTGAAGGTCGCCAACGACGGTCTGATCTCCACCACCACGGCGGGCGCGGGCGACGCCGGCGCGGTCAGCCTGACGGCCAAGAGCCTGGTGATCGACAACGGCGAGGTCAGCTCCGGCTCGGTGAGCGGGGCCACCGGCGCGTCCGGCTCGCTGGCGATCAACACCGGCAGCCTGTCGGTGACCAACGGCGGGGTCGTGACGACGCTGTCCAACAACACCCATGCGGCCGGCCAGATCGCCGTGACGGCGGGCGACGTCAGGATCTCGGGCGCGGGGTCGGCGATCTCCAGCGAGAACCAGGCGGGCAACCGGGCCTTCGGCAACCGCCGCGGTCAGGCCGGCGACGCCGGCTCGATCCAGCTCAACGCCAGCCTGATCACCGTGGCCGACGGCGGGACGATCTCGACCAACTCCTTCGCCGGCGCGGCGGGTCAGATCGGCATTTCGATCAAGACACCGGGCATGCTGGTGCTGCAGGGCGTCGGCGCGCCGGGAACGATCCAGACCTCGTCCGGCCCGGGCACCGGCGGCAAGATCACCATCGACGAGCCCCTGGCGGTGGTTTCCAACGGCGGCTCGATCCTGGCCCTGGGGCAACTCAACGGCGCCAACGTCGACATCGACAGCAAGTACTTCATCAACTCGACCGACCGGGTGAACACCATCGAGGTGGCCGGCGAGATCCATCTGCAGGCCGGGCTCTATGACGTGAGCAGCGGCACGATCTCGCACGACGTCTCGGTGCTGGACGCTTCCAAGGTGCTGCGGGGTCAATGCCCGGCGGTGCGGGCCGTCGGGGCGACGAGCCAGCTGGTGACGAGGCCCCTGGGGCCCTATGTGCGGCCGATCTCGCCCGACGCCGCCAAGGGCGCGCCGGAGCCGGGCAAGCCGGCCACGCCGGGGGACTGCCGCTGAACCGCCGCCTGCCACGCCGGCCGCTCGGCCTGTTGGTCCTGGCGCTTTCGGCCGCGCCGGCGGCGGCGCACGCCCAGCCGGCCCCGCAAGCCGTGCCCGACCGGGTCGGGCCGCAGGCGACACCCCGGCCGCAGCCGGAGTTCGCCCGGCCGCCCGCCGGCTTTCCCACCACCGCGCCGCCTGCCACCGCGCCTGCGGTGACGGCGCCGACGGGCGACGACGGTCCGCCGATCGCCGAGGTCCGGATCACGGCGAACGGTCCCGGGAGGCCACAACCGCCGAAGGGCTGGGCGCCGGCCTCCGCCGCGGGGCTGAAGCTGGACCACAAACCCGGCGAACCGCTGGACGCCGACTGGGTGCGCCGGCAATTCACGCTGAACGACCTCCCGGGCCAAGGCGCGGCTTCGGGCGGCGTGTCTCGCGCCCTGGCCCTCGTGCAGGTCATCAACCGCGCCTACCTGGCGGCCGGATTCGTGAACTCCGGCCTGGTGGTCCACGCCCAACCCTCGCCCGGCGTCCTCGACCTCGGCCTGGTCTACGGCGGCCTCGCCCCGGCCCCGAACGGCCGGGCCGCGATCAGCGTCGACTGGGTCGGTGGCGGAGCCCGGGGTCTGGACGCCGACTACGTGGTCAGCCGCCTGCCCTCGACCGACGCGCGGCCGCTGAGCGCGGTCGATCTGGAGCACGACTTCCGGCTGCTGGCCGAGGATCCCGCGGTGCGCACCGTCAACGCCGAGCTGAAGCCCGGCGCACGCCCCGGGGAGGCCAGCCTGGCGCTCAACGTCTATCCCCAGGATCGCTACGACCTCTATGTCACCGCCGCCAACGACCGCTCGCCCAGCGTCGGACCCTATCGGCTCGCGGTCGGGGGATCGGTGCGCAACGCCCTGCGCGCGGGCGACCTAGTCACCGGCGAGGCCGGCGTCACCGGCGGCCTGTTCGACGCGACCGTAAGCTACGCCGCCCCAATGCTGGGGCCGCGCACCCTGGCGTCGGTGCGTGTCGGCTATGACGACGCCGCGGTCGTCGACAGCAAGCTGAAGCCGCTCGATATCTCGGCCCGCGAGCGCATGGCCGAGGCTGGCCTGACGCAGAAGCTGGTCGACGACCCGCTCTTGCCGTCCAGCGAGCCTGGCCGCTGGCGGCCGGCGCAGAGCCTTTCGGTGGGCGCCTTCATCGCCTGGCGCACGACCACCGCCTATCTGTTCGGCCAGCCGTTCTCCTTCGCCCCGGGGGCGGTCGAGGGCCATGCCGAGTACACGGTCCTGCGGCTGACCGGCGACTATGTCCGGCGCAACGTGAACCAGGCCTTCGCCGCCTCGCTCACCGTCACCTTCGGCCTGGACGGCACACGGGCCGATACGCCGGGCGTGACCGGCAACCCGAAGCCGGATTTCCACGCCGTTCTGGGCCAGCTGAACTATGCCCGGCGACTGACCGCCGGCGGGCTCGAGTTCCGCGCCCGCGCTTCGGGCCAGTGGAGCGACGGGGTGCTCTATGCCGGCGAGCGCATCTCGGCGGGCGGCAGCTATACGGTGCGCGGCTATCGCGAAAACCTGCTGCTGTCCGACCGCGGGCTGATCGGTTCGCTGGAGCTGGCCCAGCCGGTGCATCTGGGCGAGCGCCGCAGCGGCGCCGGCGGCTTCGACTGGGGCGCCTTCAACGTCTCCGCCTTCCTGGACGGGGCGACCATGCGCAACGCCAAGCCGCCGCAGCCGGTGCCGGACATCTACAGCGCCGGCGTTTCCGTGCTGTGGGCGCCGGCGGACTCGTTCTCGGCCCGGGTCACCTATGGGCAGCAGCTGAAGACCGTGGAGGCCCCGGGCAGCCGCGACCTCCAGGACCGCGGCTTCCAGTTCCGGATCACCGCGCGGCCACTCCGCTGGTTCTGAGACGCGGGCATGAAAAAGGGCCGCGAACGGCCCCCAAACAACGCAGAAAGAAGGGCCGGAACGGCCCTGATCGCGATGGTACCGCCTCCCCGGTTCGAACGGGGGACCTCTAGATCCACAATCTAGCGCTCTAACCAGCTGAGCTAAGGCGGCGCATCGCGAGGGAGCGGTTCTAGTCGGGCGCCGCTCCGCGATCAAGTCATCGGACGATCCGCCGCGACGCGCCGGTCGTCGCAACCTCAATCGGCGAGCAGCGGGCGTCGATAGCGGCGGCTGCCGGCCAACTCGCGGCCGTCGCGCAGGCGCACCAGGAAATCGCCGGTGGATTTCGATTCCACGTCGGCGATGGCCTCTCGGCGCACCAGGCGCGAACGATGGATGCGGACGAAGCCGGCGCCCTGCAACCGCCGCTCCATGTCCACCAGCGAGGCGCGGTGCAACAGGCCGCCGGCGCCCCGATGCAGTTCCACATAGTTGCCGGCCGCCTCGACCCAGACCACCTCGGACAAGGGCACGAAGTGGCGGCGGGCGCCGTCGCGCACCTCTAGCATGTCGGGCTCGGCCGCGGACGGCGTCCGCCGCGCGGAAAATTCGCGCCAGGTGACGTAGGACGCCACGATCGCCGCGTAGCCGAACAGGTCCTTGCGCGCCTCGTAGGGAAAGTCGCCCAGCGGCGCCAGCACATCGTAGTGGCCCCCGGCAGCCCGGTAGATCCCCCAGCGCAGGATCCCGATGGCCAGCACATGGACCAGGGAGAAGCCCAGACCACCCGCGGCCAGGGCGCCGATCTTGGGGAGCCAGGGGCCCCGCACCGGCCAGACGCGGCGGGTGAGCGCCATGACCAGCGGCGCCAGCAGCATGACCACG
>JAFEDM010000017.1 GCA_018241625.1 Pseudomonadota bacterium
CGAGGAGACCGACCCGGCTTTCGCCCATCACGGCGCCGATGACCTGCCGACCTACGAGAGCCCCGATGGCCTCTGGGCGCGGCTGATCGCCGGCAAGGCCTTCGGCGCCGAGGCCAAGGTGAAGACCCACTCGCCGCTGTTCTATGTCCACTGGCGACTGAAGGCCGGCGCCAAGGCCCAGCTCGGCGCGGAATACCCGGAGCGCGCGGCCTATGTGGCGCAGGGGACGGTGGAGGCCGACGGCCAGACGCTGACCGCCGGCCAGATGGCCATCTTCGCGCCGGGCCAACCGGTGCTGTTCTCCGCGACGACGGACGCCATCGTCATGCTGCTGGGCGGTGAGCCGGTGGGCCCGCGCCTCATAGAGTGGAACTTCGTCTCCTCGTCGAAGGAGCGCCTCGAACAGGCCAAGGCCGACTGGCGCGCCGGCCGCATGAAGCTCCCCGACGCCGACGACCAGGAGTTCATCCCCCTGCCCGGCGACCCGCCGCCGGCGGCGAACCCGATGAGCTGACCGCCGGAAAGCCTGCCCTGTTTTTGGGCGCCGGAACTCGCTACATCCCGCCCATGAACGTCAGCGTCTTCGACCTCTTCAAGCTGGGGGTCGGCCCGTCCAGCTCCCACACCATGGGCCCAATGACCGCCGCGGCGCGGTTCCTCGATCGGCTGGGGCCGAAGGTGGAGCAGACCGCGCGGGTGAAGATCACCCTCTACGCCTCCCTGGCGCTGACCGGCCGAGGCCACGCCACCGACCGCGCGGTGATCCTGGGCCTGGCCGGCTTCGAGCCGCGCAGCCTTGACCCCGATGAGGCCGAACGCGTGGTCGAGAGCGTCCGCGCCCAGGGCCAGCTGAACCTGGCCGGTCGCCACGAGATCGCCTGGGATGAGGACGCCGATCTGCTCTGGCGCGGCCGTGAGCGCCTGCCGCAGCATCCCAACGCGCTGACCTTCGCCGCCTACGACGCCGCCGGCGCCGTTCTGGCCGAGCGCACCTATTTCTCCATCGGCGGCGGTTTCGTCCGCGACGAGGACGAGATGGGCCTCAACACCCCGCCGGAGGGCGGCGGTGCGTTGGTCGAGGTCCCCTACCCGTTCGAGTCCGGCGAGCAGCTGCTGGCCATGGCGGGCGAGGCGGGCCTCAGCTTCGCCGAGGTGATGCGCGCCAACGAACGCGCCCGCCGGTCTGACGCCGAAATAGACGCCGGCCTCGATGAGGTGGCGGCCGCCATGTACGCCTGCATCGACCGCGGCATGAAGACGTCCGGCGTCCTGCCCGGCGGCCTGAAGGTCCAGCGGCGCGCGGCCCAGGTGCGCGAGACCCTGGTGGCCGACGCCGACAAGCGCATCGCCGACCCCCTGGGCGCCCTCGACTGGGTGAACCTCTGGGCGCTGGCGGTGAATGAGGAGAACGCCGCCGGCGGCCGCGTGGTCACAGCGCCCACCAACGGTGCGGCCGGCCTGGTCCCGGCGGTGCTGCGCTACTACGACCGCTTCCACCAGGGCACGGCGGATGGAAGACGAAGTTTCCTGCTCACCGCCGCAGCGATTGGCGCGCTCTATAAGAAGAACGCCTCGATCTCCGGCGCCGAGGTCGGCTGCCAGGGCGAGGTGGGCGTCGCTTGCTCCATGGCCGCCGCGGGGCTCACCGCCGCGCTGGGCGGCTCCAACGCCCAGGTCGAGAACGCCGCCGAGATCGGCATGGAGCACAACCTGGGCCTCACCTGCGACCCGATCGGCGGCCTGGTGCAGATCCCCTGCATCGAGCGCAACGCCATGGGCGCGGTAAAGGCCATCGACGCCTCGCGCCTGGCCATGCTGGGCGACGGCCAGCACACGGTGAGCCTCGACAAGGTGATCGCCACCATGAAGCGCACCGGCGAGGACATGAGCGCCGTCTACAAAGAAACCTCCCTGGGCGGCCTGGCGGTCAACCTGGCGGAGTGCTGAACCCCTCCCTCCCGAGTGGCGGCGCCGCCAGCACCGCCTGGCGCCACTCCCGCAGGAACAGGATGGCCACGACGATGCCGGCCACGCTGCCGCTCGCCGCGACGGCGACCTGCAGCCACATCGGCGCGACGTGGTAGTGCGAGGCCACTGCCATCGCCCCGAACCCGGGCACGGCCATGTAGAGAGAGTGGTAGGGCCCTAAGACGCGGCCCAGCCGGCGGATATGCGCTAGGCCGGGCTCGCGCGCCGACTGCCAGAGGTTGATATGCACCGCGCAGAGACCCAGTACTGAGAAGGCGCTTCCCCAGAAGAACCACGCCGTCGGATCGGGCCGTCCGGCCGCCGCGTTCAGCGGGATCGTCACCAGCACCAGCATGGCGTCCAGGCTGTCCCAGATCGTGGGCAACCTGCGCCGCAACAGCCCCAGGTGCGAGTAGGTCACCCAGGATGAAAGGGCCACCAGGGCATCGCTGACCACCTGGAACCAGCTGCGCACGGTCATCGGCGTCAGCGGCCAAAGCACGATCCGCGAATGGACCTCGGCCACTAGGTCGGCCAGCACCAGCCCCACCAGCACGCTGACCAGGGTCAGGTAGAGCGACGAGAACTGCCGCGCGACCCGCGCCTCCAGGGTCTCTTCCATCCCGCTCTCCGCCGCCGCCAAGCTTGAGCATGGCGGCCTCCGGCGTGGCGCGCCAGCCCGGATGCCACAGCGCGCCGAGAGGGAGTCGTGGCAGAATTCTTTTCAGGGTTGCGGAGGTTCCGGACGTAACCCTATGTTCTTGGCACGCGAATCTCGGGGGGGAACAGCGTGATCAGACATCTGGCTATGGCGGGCGCGGGCCTGCTGCTGGCGGGCTGCGCGACGATCACCAGAGGCACAACGGACACCTGGACGGTGAAGACCACGCCCACGGGGGCCGCGGTCCGGACGTCGAACTTCTTCGCCTGCGATCAGACGCCCTGCACGTTCAAGATGAGCCGCAAGTCGGAGTTCGAGGTCACGATCACCAAGCCTGGTTACAGGACTTGGACCGGCCGCGTGAGCCATCACGTCGCCAACGCCGGCGGCGCGGCCATGGCGGGCAACGTGATCCTGGGCGGGGTGATCGGCGCGGTCGGCGATGCGGCCAGCGGCGCCATGTACGACCTCTCGCCCAACCCGCTCGAGGTCACGTTGGAAAAGGACGTGGCCCAGCCCATCAACCAGCCGGCGCCCGGCTCTTCAGGAGGGAAGTAAGCGATGAAGTTCAAGATGTTGGCGGCAGCGCCGTTGCTACTGGCCCTGGCCGCGTGCTCGACCGCTGTCACCGAGAAGCCGGGAACCGGCGTGGCGGCGGCCGGACCCGTCGCCGTGCAGGCCGTGCAAGGCAAGGCGACCGCGGCGAATGTGCCGGGCGACCTCATCGAGCGCCTGACCCTGGCGATCAAGACCGAGGCGGCTCATCAGTCCGGTGGCGCGCCCGCGACGCTCGAGTTCACGGTCGTCGACTACAAGCAGGTCAGCGGCGCGGCCCGCGCCCTGGGCGGCATGCTGGGCGGCAGCGATCGCCTGCACGTGGCGGTCGCCGTCAAGGACCCGTCCGGCAAGACGCTGCGCGAGTTCGACGTCGACCGGAAATCCAACCCTGGCGCGCTGGGCGCGGTGTCCGATGCGGAAGGCGGCCTGATCAACGCCGCGGCCAAAAGCATCGGCGAACAACTCGCCAAATAGGCCGCCCGCCGGGTTGTCGCCGGCCGATTTTATGGACACTCCGCCGCGCGCGCGGCGGAGCGTTCTGATTCAGCCCTCCAGATAGGCGCTGAGCTTGTCGA
>JAFEDM010000180.1 GCA_018241625.1 Pseudomonadota bacterium
GACTACGCCGGCCACCGCCGCTTTCTGGAGCTCGACAACGGCGCCTCGGCCGGCTGGCGCCACACCTTCGGCGAAGGCCACGAGCTGTCGGCGGACCTCGTCTATAACGACGACCTGGCGCGCAACCACCTGCTGGAAACGACGACGCCGATCCTCAACGTCGCGCCCCGGCCGCTGGAACTCATCCACGACGACGCCAGCGAGCACCACGGCGAGGTGCGTCTCGCCTATACCCAGAAGGTCTGGGGCGGATCGCTGAAGGTCGGCTACGAGCTGCGCCACGAGGACAACGAGTACAACTACGCCGACTTCCAGGGGCCGACCCTTGACGCCCTGGTGCGCGTGCCCGGCCTGGACAACCGCTTCGTCTTCCACCAGTCGGCCAATGCGCTCTACGCCACCTGGCAGCGCGGCTTCGGCGACCTCGACGTCCAGGCGGGCCTCAGGGCCGAGGACGTGCGATGGGACCTGGCCCAGCTCACCTCCGGCGAGCGCGACAACCAGCACTACGAGCGCGCCTATCCCAGCTTGCATCTCGGCTACAAGCTCGACGACGACCGGAAGCTCAGCGCCAGCTACAGCGTCCGCGTCCAGCGCCCGCCGGTCGTGTTCCTGAACCCGCTAATCTACATCGAAGGGCCGACCGAGGCCCAGGTCGGCAACGCCAGCCTGAAGGTCAAGGAAGTCCAGATCTACGACGTGGGCTACACCCAGCGGATCGGCGACCAGAACCTCCAGGCCGACGTCTATTTCCGCAACGCCCACCACGACTTTTCCGTGGTCATGACCGACATCGGCGGCGGCCGCTTCCTCGGCACCTACGGCAACCTGGGCACGTCACAAGCGGCCGGCGTCGACTTCACCGCCAACGGCAAGCTGACCTCGACGCTCTCCTACAACCTGACGATCAGCCCTTATTGGTACAGGCTGAGCGGGACCGGCAACACGGGCGCGGTGATCGGCAACCGCTCGCTCACCAGCTCCACCGAGCGGGGCACGCTGACCTGGCAGGCCACGAAGAACGACTCGCTGCAGCTCAACCTCGTGGTCAATGGCGCCCACATCCAGCCCCAGGGCGAGATCAGGCAGGGGGCCCTGCTGAACGCAGGCTGGCGGCACAAGATCGACGACCGCACCAGCTTGACGCTTACCGGCCAGGACCTCACGGCCAGCGACCGCTTCCAGCGCGACCTGGAGAGCCCCGTTTTGATGGAGCACCTGATGGTTCGCCCGGTCTCCCGCCAGGTGATCCTGCGCCTCGACTACCGCTTCGGCGGCGGCGGGGCCAAGGCGGCCAAGGATCCCGGCTTCGAGTACGAGAACGGCGGCGCGACCCCCGGTCCCGGCGGCCGGTAGCCGTCTCGATTCTGTCGAGGAAGGGGGTTAGAGCCGTGCGCATGACCCGGCGCATCGCCTTTGATGGCATCGACAATTTCCGCGACTTCGGCGGCTACGACACTCGCCATGGCCGGCCGCTGCGCTCAGGCGTGCTCTATCGCTCGGCGCACCAGGCGCGGGCCAGCGACGCCGACCTGGAGCGGCTGGCGGCCTTGGGGCTGGCGCTGATCGTCGACCTGCGCCGCGCCAACGAGCGCGAACGGGAGCCCAGCCGGCGCTGGCAAGGCTTCGCCGCCCAGGTGATCGAGAACGACATCGGCCAGGAGCATGTGGACGAGTGGTCGGACTTCATCGCCAAGTCCGACCTCACCGCGGAATCCTTCCGCAACTACATGCTGGACTACTATCGCGGCGCCCCGTTCCAGCGCCGGCACATCGACCTTTACAGCCGCTACTTCCAGGCCCTGGCCGCGACCGATGGGCCGGTGCTGGTGCACTGCGCGGCCGGCAAGGACCGCACCGGCATCCTCTGCGCGCTCACCCAGCATCTGGCCGGGGTGACGGAGGCCGACATGCTGGAGGACTATCTGCTGACCAACGAGCCCCAGCGGCTGGCGGCGCGGCTGCCTATGGTCCGCGAGACGCTCCAGGCCAACACCGGCAAGACCGCCTCCGACGACGCGCTGATGACCGCCATGCGGGTGGAGGCGGAGTACCTGGCCGAGGCTTTCGCGACGATGCGCGCCGCGCACGGATCTCTGGACGGCTATCTGGACGAGGTCCTGGGCCTGGACGCCGATCTGCGGACGCGGCTGCACGAACGGCTGCTGGCCTGAACATTCCGGGTACGGAGCCTCGATCGGAGGCCCGACTCCGGCTAGGTCCTGGACCATGTCCCGGCACATCGACTTCGACGGCATCGAGAACTTCCGTGACTTCGGCGGCTATGACACCCGCCATGGCCGGCCGCTGAAGACCGGCCTGCTCTACCGCTCGGCCAACCACGCCTACGCCTCAGAGGCCGACCTGGCGCGGATGCGCGAGATGGGGCTGGCGACCATCGTCGACCTGCGCCGCAGCGAGGAACGGACCCGCGAACCGAACCGGCGCTGGGCGGGTTTCGAGGCCCAGGTGATCGAGAACGACATCGTCTCCGACCACGCCGACTGGGCGGTGATCATGAAGGACCTGACCGAGATCACCCCGCAGTGGTTCTACGACGACGGCATAGGCTATTACCGCCGCGCGCCCTACGAGCCGCGGCACATCGACCTCTACAGCCGCTATTTCCGCGAGCTGGCCCACGGACGCGGACCGATCGTGGTGCACTGCGCGGCGGGCAAGGACCGCACGGGCCTGATCTGCGCGCTCACCCACCATGTGGCCGGCGTCAGCCACGACGACATGATGGCCGACTACCTGCTGACCAACGACGAGGCGCGCCTGGCGCGGAAGATGGATTTCCTGGGCCCCTGGATCGAGAAGCAGGTGGGCCTCGTGGCGCCGCGCGAGGCCCTGAAGGTCGCCGTCTCGGTCAACGCCGACTACCTGGAGACGGCGTTCGCGACGATCGAAGACCGGCACGGCGGGCTGGACGCCTATCTCGAGGACGTGCTGGGCGTGGACGAGACGATGCGCGAGAGGCTACACGCCCGACTCCTCGCCTAGCTTCGCCTCAGAGACAGATCCGCCATGCAGAGCTTCCAGCCGCCGCGCCGTATCCTGATGGGGCCCGGGCCCTCCGACGTGAGCCCGCGCGTGCTGGCCGCGCTCGCCCGCCCGACCATCGGACACCTGGACCCGCAGTTCCAGGCGCTGATGGAGGAGATCAAGGGCGCGCTGCAGCGGCTGTTCAACGCCCCGGACCACGCCTGCGTCCCGCTGCCCGCGCCGGGCACCGCGGGCATGGAGGCGGCGATGATGAACCTGCTGGAGCCGGGCGACCGCTGCGTGGTGGCGGTGAACGGCGCCTTCGGCGGGCGGATGGCCGACATGGCCGGGCGGGCCGGCGCGACGGTGGTGACGGTGGATCACGACTGGGGCCAGCCGGTGGACCCCACGCGGGTCGAGGCGGCGCTGGCCGAGGCGCCGACCAAGGTGCTGGCCTTCGTGCATGCGGAGACGTCCACGGGCGCGCGCAGCGACGCGGCCAGTCTCTGCCGCCTGGCGCGGCGGCACGGGGCGCTGTCGGTGGTCGACACCGTGACCTCCCTGGGCGGCATCGTCGTGGACGTGGCCGGCTGGGACGCTGACGTGGTCTATTCGGGCACCCAGAAGTGCCTGTCGGCGCCGCCCGGGCTGTCGCCGATCGCGCTGTCGAAACGCGC
>JAFEDM010000181.1 GCA_018241625.1 Pseudomonadota bacterium
CCTGCACGGCGCCGTCCACCACCACCTGGGGCGTGTAGGGCTCGCGCAGCGAGAGTTTGGCCACATAGGCCTTCTGGCGGTCGGCGAACTCCGGCTTGGCGAAGGTGTCGACCCAGCCGAGGTAGTCCCAGTAGTCCACCGGGAAGGTGAGCGCGAGCACGCCGGGCTTGTCCGCCAGCTTGGCCACATGGGCGTTGGCCGCCACGCAGGAGGCGCAGCCCTGGGCCTCGTACAGCTCCAGCACCACAGGCGACTTCGCCGCCGCCCCTTCGGCGACGAAGGGGACCGGCAGGGCGAGCAGGGTCAGGCTGAAAAGCGCCGCTTTCCGCATCATGTCGGGCTTAAAGGCGCTTCCCGGCCCTGTAAATTACAACAAGGCGTGAGTGGCGGACGGCCCAGCTCTGCTCTAGGGCCGCCCGCGCTCATCACTCCGGCCGGCTATTCCGCGGCGATCGCCTCGGGCCGCGCCAGGTTGCGCAGCACGTAGTTCAGCACGCCGCCGTTCTTGAAGTACTCAAGCTCCGTGGGCGTATCGATCCGGCAGCGCACGGGGAAGCGGGCGATGCGGCCGTCCGACGGGCGGTACATCTCGATGGTCAGCTGGCGGCGCGGCGACAGGTCGGTCAGGCCACGGATGGTGACGATCTCCTCGCCGGTCAGGCCCAGCTTGTGCCAGCCTTCCTGCAGGAACTGCAGCGGCAGCACGCCCATGCCGACCAGGTTCGAGCGGTGAATGCGCTCGAAGCTCTCGGCCACCACGGCGCGGACGCCCAGCAGCTTGGTGCCCTTGGCCGCCCAGTCGCGAGACGAGCCGGTGCCGTATTCCTTGCCGGCGAAGACCACCAGCGGACGGCCCTCGGTCTGGTAGCGCATGGCCGCGTCGTAGATCGACATGACGTCGCCGGAGGGGAAATGCTTGGTCATCCCGCCCTCGATCTCGGGCGTGATGCGGTTGCGGATGCGGATGTTGGCGAAGGTGCCCCGCATCATCACTTCGTGGTTGCCGCGCCGTGCGCCGTAGGAGTTGAACTCCGTGGTCGGCACCTGGCGGTCACGCAGGTAGACGCCGGCCGGCGAGGTGGCCTTGATCGAACCGGCCGGGGAGATGTGGTCGGTGGTGATCGAGTCGCCGAAGACCGCCAGGATCCGCGCCTCCACGATGTCGGTGACCGGCTTCGGGTCCATCGACATGTCCTGGAAGTAGGGCGGGTTCTGGACGTAGGTCGAGCCCATGTCCCAGCTGTAGGTCTGGCCGCCGGAGACCTTGATCCCCTGCCAGGACTTGTCGCCCTTGAAGACGTCGGCGTAGCGGGTCGCGAACATCTTGTTCGTCACGTGCTTGCGCTGCAGGTCGGCGACTTCCTTGGTCGTCGGCCAGATGTCCTTCAGATAGACCGGCTTGCCGTCCTTGCCCGTACCCAGCGGCTCGGTGGCGAGGTCGAGCTGCATGGAGCCGGCCAGCGCATAGGCCACCACCAGCGGCGGCGAGGCCAGGTAGTTGGCGCGCACGTCGGGGTTCACGCGGCCCTCGAAGTTGCGGTTGCCCGAGAGCACCGAGCAGGCCACCAGGTCGCCCTTCTGCACCGCTTCGGAGATCGGCTCCGGCAGCGGGCCGGAGTTGCCGATGCAGGTGGTGCAGCCGTAACCCACCAGGTTGAAGCCCAGGGCGTCCAGGCTCTTGTCGAGCTTGGCGGCCTTCAGATAGTCGGTGACCACCTGCGAGCCGGGGGCCAGCGAGGTCTTCACCCAGGGCTTCACCTTCAGGCCCTTCTCGACGGCCTTCTTGGCCACCAGGCCCGCGGCGATCAGCACGCTGGGGTTGGAGGTGTTGGTGCAGGAGGTGATGGCGGCGATCACCACGTCGCCGTGGCCGACGTCGAAGGTCGCCCCCTCGACAGGCACGCGGGTCGCCATGTCGTCGGCCTTGCCGAAGTCGCCGGCCAGCGCGGCCTTGAACTCGACGGCGGCGTTGCTGAGCAGCACCCGGTCCTGCGGCCGCTTCGGCCCGGCCAGCGACGGCTGCACCGTCGACAGGTCCAGCTCCAGGGTGTCGGTGAACACCGGCTCCTGGTCGCCGGGCGAGTGCCAGATGCCCTGCGCCTTGGCGTAGGCTTCGACCAGGGCCACGCGCTGCGGATCGCGGCCGGTGGCGCTCAGGTAGTCGATGGTCGCCTGGGTCACCGGGAAGAAGCCGCAGGTCGCGCCATATTCCGGGGCCATGTTGGCGATCGTCGCCTGGTCCTCGATGGTGAGGTTGGCGAGCGCCGGGCCGTAGAACTCCACGAACTTGCCGACCACGCCCTTCTTGCGGAGCATCTGGGTGACGGTCAGCACCAGGTCGGTGGCCGTCGCGCCCTCGGGGATGGCGCCGTCCAGCCGGAAGCCGATCACCTCGGGGATCAGCATCGGGATCGGCTGGCCCAGCATGGCGGCTTCCGCCTCGATGCCGCCGACGCCCCAGCCCAGGACCGACAGGCCGTTGACCATGGTGGTGTGGCTGTCGGTGCCGACCACGGTGTCGGGATAGGCCACGCCCTCGTTCTCCCAGACGGTCTGGGCGAGGTACTCGAGGTTCACCTGGTGGCAGATGCCGGTGCCGGGCGGCACCACGCGGAAGTTGTTGAAGGCCGAGGAGCCCCAGCGCAGGAAGCGGTAGCGCTCCATGTTGCGCTCGTACTCGCGCTCGACGTTCTCGCCGAAGGCCTTCGGGGTGCCGAAGTAGTCGACCATCACCGAGTGGTCGATGACCAGGTCCACCGGGTTCAGCGGATTGATCTTCTCCGGATTGGCCTCGAGCTTGGTCATGGCGTCGCGCATGGCGGCCAGGTCGACCACCGCCGGCACGCCGGTGAAGTCCTGCATCAGCACCCGCGCCGGGCGGAAGCTGATCTCGTGCTCGACGGAGCCCTTGTTCTCGAGCCAGGCGGCGATCGCCTGCAGGTCGTCGCGGCCGACCGAATCGCCGTCTTCGTTGCGCAGCAGGTTCTCGAGCAGCACCTTCATCGAGATCGGCAGGCGAGAGACGCCGGAAAGTCCGGCTTCCTCGGCGGCGGGAAGGCTGTAGTAAGCGTAGGTTTGTTTGCCCACCGTGAGTTCGCGGCGGGTCTTCAGGCTGTCCACTGACGCCATTTGGGGAGATCCTCTCTCTGTTCCCGGCCGCATCACGTCCCGCAAGGAGTTCGCGCGCTTCGAGGAGCGGACACACAGCGTCCGGTCCCGCGCGGCGAGGTCCCTCCCAGGCGACGGCGGCCGGCCGCTTCTTAAGCCTAAGAGTGTTACGCGTCCATGTGCGCTCACGGTTGAGCTGGACGGCCGCATGATCGCCGCCCTGGAACTCGACGGCGTGGGCCTAAGCCGCGGCGGGCGCAGGCTGTTCGCCGGCCTGTCGCTGCGCCTGGCGGCCGGCGAGGCCTGCGCGCTCACCGGCGCGAACGGGGCCGGCAAGACCAGCCTGCTGCGCGCGGTCGCGGGGCTGGTCGAGCTTGAGGCCGGGGAGAGCGGCTTCGGCGGGATCGATGCGGCGGAGGCGCGGGCCGGCGGCCTGCACCTGGTCTGGCACCACGACGGGCTGAAGCCCGCCCGCACCGCGCGCGAGGAGCTCGGCTTCTGGAGCGCCTGGAGCGGTGGAACGGCGGAGAGCACACACGCCGCGGCCGAGGCGCTCGAACTGGAGCGGCTGCTGGACCTGGAGGTCCGCCGCCTGTCCGCCGGTCAGCGCCGGCGTCTCGCCCTGGCCCGCCTGCTGGCCGCGCCGCGGCC